>JBOGFL010000371.1:0-5051 GCA_050743285.1 Acidimicrobiia bacterium | reverse complement strand
AGCTGGCGGTGACCCTCGACGTCGACCTGGTCGTCTTCGACGTGGAGCTGTCGCCGGCCCAGCAGCGCAACCTGGAGAAGTTGTTCAAAGTCGACGTGGTCGACCGGGTGGCCCTCATCCTCGACATCTTCGCCCAGCACGCCCACAGCCAGGAGGGCATGGTGCAGGTCGAGCTCGCCCAGCTGCGCTACCGGATGCCGCGACTGCGCGGTCGGGGAACCGAACTGAGCCGCCTCGGCGGCGGCATCGGCACCCGCGGGCCGGGCGAGACCCAGCTGGAGGTCGACCGCCGCCGGATCCAGCACCGCATCACCAAGCTGGAGCAAGCGCTGAAGCGGTTGGGCAGGACGAGAGCCACGCAGCGCAAGGCCCGGCGCCGCCGCGAGCTCGTTACCGCCGCCCTCATCGGCTACACGAACGCGGGCAAGTCCACGCTGCTCAACCGGCTCACCGGCACCAACGCGCTGGTCGAGGACCGGCTCTTCTCGACCCTCGATCCGACGACCCGCCGCCTGCGGCTTCCCGGCGGCGAGACGATTCTTCTGTCCGACACCGTGGGCTTCATCCGCAAACTGCCCCACGAGCTCGTCGAGGCGTTTCGTTCGACACTGGAGGAGGTGGCCGACGCCGACCTCTTGCTTCACGTGGTCGACGGTGGTGCCGATGACGCCGGTCGCCAGGTCGAAGCAGTCCGTGCGGTGCTGCGGGAGATCGAGGCGGATTCGATTCCCGAGCTCGTGGTCTTCAACAAGACCGACCGCGCCCCCGAGCACGTCCACGACGTGCTGGCTGCGCAGCCCGACGCGATCGCGGTGTCGGCCGCGACGGGAGAGGGGATCGACAAGCTCCTCGAGGCGGTGGGTGACCGAATCCGCGCCCTCGACCGGGTTGTCGAGCTCGTGGTCCCCTACGAGCGAGGCGACGTGCTCGCCGCGCTGCACCGCGAAAGTGACGTGCTCGTCGAGGTCCACGACGACCGCAGCACGCGTGTCCGGGCCCGCATTCCCGATGCCGGTATCGGCCGCTTCGCCGAATTCGTCACCGAGAACTCGTTGTGAGCGAACGGGCGGGCTTCGTCCCTCCTCCCTATCCGCACGACCGACTCGCCGAGCTCAAGGCGCGGGCCGAACTCGCGCCTGGCGGCCTCGTCGACGTCTCGGTGGGAACCCCGGTCGATCCCCTGCCCGACGTGGCGGCCGCCGCGATGGCGGAGGCGACGTCCCGAGCCACGGGCTACCCGCCGACGATCGGGACCCCGACACTCCGCGCCGCCGCCTCCAATTGGATGGCCCGCCGCTTCGGCGTCCGGATCGGCCCCGAGTCGGTCATGGCGTGCATCGGTACCAAAGAGCTGGTCGCGTCTCTGCCCCGCCTGCTCGCACTGCGCGACCCGTCCCGGGACACGGTGCTCTATCCGGCGGTCTCGTACCCGACCTATGCGATGGGTGCGCAGTTGGCCGGCTTGCGACCGGTGCCGGTTCCGCTCGACGACGAGTGGCACCTCGATCTCGGGGCGGTGGCGGACGAGGATGCCGAGCGGGCGCTCGTGCTGTGGGTCAACGAGCCCGGTAACCCGACCGGTTCGAGCGCGTCGCCCGAGCACCTCGAAGCCGTCGCCGCCTGGGCGCGGCCGCGTGGCGTGCTCGTCGCCGCCGACGAGTGCTACGTCGAGTTCACCTACGACGACACCGGCGCGCCGTCATCGCCCGCAACGATCCTCGCCGCCGGGCTTCACGGTGTGCTGGCTGTCCAGTCGCTGTCGAAGCGCTCGAACATGGCCGGCCTGCGAGCAGGGTTTGTCGCCGGCGACACCGATCTCGTCGGCTATCTGGGCGAGTGTCGCAAGCACGGTGGCCTCATGGTGCCGGCGCCGGTCCAGGCGGCGGCGGCGGCCGCCCTCGACGACGATCTCCACGTGGAGAGCCAGCGGCGCCGCTACGCGGCGCGCCGGGCTGCGGTCATGCCTGCAATGGAGGCGCGCGGCCTCGTGCACGCGGGCGGGGCTTCCACCTTCTACCTGTGGTTGCGACGCGACGGCTCCCGAAGTGACGGCTGGGACATTGCCGCCGAGCTTGCCGAGACCGGTCTCCTCGTCGCGCCCGGGGACTTCTACGGGCCCGACGGCGTGCCGTACGCGCGCGTCGCGTTGACCGTTACCGACGATCGGCTCGCCGTCGCACTCGAGCGCGTGGCGGAGACGCCGGTCAGCCGGTGAACGCGGGTTGAACTTCGGCCGACAACTACGGTGGGCGGAATGGCTGATACCGACGAGTTGGCCGCAACGATCGACCGGTTGTGGAAGAGCCGTGACGACTTCGCCGCGGTCATGCCGTTGCCCGCGGCCGAGCGCGCCGTGCGCGACGCCATCGATCTGCTCGATCGTGGCGAGGCCCGGGTCGCCGAGGTCGTCGAGGGCGACGTCGTGGTCAACGAATGGCTGAAGCAGGCGATCCTGCTCCTGTTCAAGCTGGCGCGGATGGAGACGATCGAGCTCGGGCCGTTCGAGTACGCCGACAAGATCCCGTTGAAGCACGACTACGCCGAATCCCAGATCCGCGTCGTGCCCGGCGCGTCGGCCCGCTGGGGCTCCTACCTCGCGCCCGGCGTCGTGATGATGCCGAGCTACGTCAACATCGGGGCCCACGTCGGCGCCGAGAGCATGGTCGACACGTGGGCCACGGTCGGATCGTGCGCACAGATCGGTGCCCGGGTCCACCTGTCGGGTGGCGTCGGCATCGGAGGCGTGCTGGAACCGCCGCAGGCGGCACCGGTGGTGGTCGAGGACGAGTGCATGATCGGGAGCCGGGCGATGATCACCGAGGGCGCCCGGGTCGGGACCGGCTCGCTGGTGGGTGCGGGGGTCGTGTTGAACCCCAGCATTCCGGTCATCGATGCCGACACCGGTGAAGAGCTGAGCCGGGGCGTCGTGCCGCCGGGGAGTGTCGTGATTCAAGGGACCCGCATGAAGCAGTTCCCGGGGGGTGAGTTCGGCGTCGGGTGTGCGCTCGTCATCAAGCGCCTGAACGAGGGCGAGCGCCACGACAAGGCGAAGCTGAACGACATCCTGCGCGAGCACGGGGCGTCGACCTAGCGGTGCCCCCGATCGTCGAAGCCGAGGCCGCCGATCTGCTCGGACTGACGGCCTCGCTCGTTGCAGTGCCCTCGGTGAGTCACGAGGAGAGACGCCTCGCCGACGAGATCGAAGCCCGACTCGGCGCCCGGGCCGCGACCCTGAAGACGGAGCGAGTCGGCGACAGCGTCGTCGCCCGCACCGATCACGGTCGGACCCGGCGAATCGTCGTCGGCGGACACCTCGACACCGTGCCGGCCAACGGCAACGCCGACCCCCGCGTCGACGGCGACACCCTGCACGGTCTCGGCGCCGCCGACATGAAGGGCGGCTTGGCGGTGATGCTGCGGCTGGCCGAGGACGCGGCTGGCGGCGCAGCCGATCACGACCTCACGCTCGTCTTCTACGAGTGTGAGGAAGTGGCGGACGAGTTCAACGGCGTGCGCCGGTTGTTCGACGAGCGCCCCGACCTTGTTGTGGGTGATCTCGCGATTCTCATGGAGCCGACCGCGAACCGGGTCGAAGCCGGCTGCCAGGGTTCCCTGCACGTCGCCGCGCACTTCGCCGGCGAGCGCGCCCATACCGCCCGGCCGTGGATGGGCCGCAACGCAATCCACCACGTCGCCGAAGTGCTCGGTCGTATCGCCGATCACGAGCCCGAGACCGTCGAAGTCGACGGGCTTCAGTACCGGGAAGCACTCCAAGTGGTGCGGATCGAGGGCGGCGTGGCCAACAACGTCGTGCCCGACGCGTGCGTGCTGACCGTCAACCGGCGCTTCGCGCCCCGCGTTTCGGTCGACGACGCCTTCGGGCAGGTGGCCAAGCTTCTCGAAGGTGCCGATCGTGTCGAGTTGGTGAGCGCTTCACCAGCCGGGCCACCGAACCTCGGAGATCCGCTGGTCGCCGACTTCATCGCGACGGTTGCCGCGCCGGTCGGACCCAAGCTCGGCTGGACCGACGTGGCGCGGTTCGCGAGCCGCGGCATTCCCGCGCTCAACTACGGACCCGGTGACCCTGCGATCGCGCACACGGCCGGCGAGCGGGTGGATCGGGCGTCGCTCGAGGCCGCGTACTCGGCCCTCGCAGGCTTCCTGCATCTGCGCCGGGACCGGGGATGATCAGAGCCGGCGCAGCACGGTGACGACCCGCCCGTAGACGGTCACGTCGTCGGGGTCGAAGACGAGCTCTTCCATCTCATCGTTCTCGGGCCGCAGCACGACCTTGCCGCGGCGCGGGAGGAACGTCTTCACGGTTGCCTCGTCGCCGGGGATGCCGGCCGCGACAATGTCGCCGGCCTCGGCGGTGGTCTGTTGGCGCACGACGACATAGTCGCCGTCGAGGATTCCGGCCTGCACCATTGATTCGCCGCGGACCCTCAGCATGAACAGCTGGCCGCCCCGGCCGGTGAAGTCCTCGGGGAGGGGATAGGTCTCCTCGAAGTTCTCGACCGCCAGCACGCCGGTCCCGGCGGCAACGTCACCGACCACCGGCACGTGGCGAGTCGGACGGCGCTCGACCTGCGCGCCGGAGCCGGCCTCGAAATGAAGCTCGATGGCCCGGGGCTTGGTGGGGTCGCGGCGCAGGTAGCCCTTGTCGTGCAGCGCGGCGAGGTGGGCGTGGACCGTCGAGGTCGATGACAGGCCGACGGCCTCGCCGATCTCGCGCACGCTGGGCGGGTAGCCCCGCTTGCGGACCTCGGCGTCGATGTACTCGAGAACCTGGCGCTGGCGGGGAGTCAGTTCGGGCATGTTCACCACGGTACCACGATCAGACGTTCGGGGCAAACACCTGTTCGTGACCAGGAGCCCCCGGCCTTGACGGCGAACGGGTGTTCGTGCTGGAATACCGAACAGGCGTTCGACCACCGTCACTGTCACACCCCGGTGGTTGGATGCCTGAAGACCGCACCCACGAGCCAGCACAGGAGATGTCGAAAATGGCCGCCGTCACGATCGCCGGGCCCCGGAGCCCGGGGCGCCCC
>JBOGFL010000370.1:0-1871 GCA_050743285.1 Acidimicrobiia bacterium | reverse complement strand
CCTCTCCCGGCGCGACTTCACGGTGAACGCGATGGCGCTGCGGCTGCCCGAGCCCGAACTCGTCGACCCGTTCGGCGGCGCGGTCGACCTCGCGGCGCGCCGTCTGCGCACGCCGCTCGAACCCGAGATCTCGTTCGGTGACGACCCGCTGCGCATGATGCGGGCAGCGCGGTTCATCGCCGGATTCGGTTTGGAGCCCGAGCCGGATCTTGTCGCCGCGGTCGAAGGCATGCGGGGCCGCCTCGAGATCGTGAGTGCGGAGCGCAGACGCGACGAGCTGTCGAAGCTGCTGATCGTGGAGGATCCGACGGCCGGGCTGTGGTTCCTGTGCCGGACCGGCCTGGCCGACGAGTTCCTGCCCGAGCTCAACGCCATGCGGCTCGAGCAGGACCCGATCCACACCCACAAAGACGTGCTCGCCCACACGCTCGCGGTCGTCCGCAACACCCGGCCCGCGCTGGCGGTTCGCCTGGCCGCGCTGCTGCACGACGTCGGCAAGCCCAAGACCCGCTCCATCGGGCCCGACGGCGTGAGCTTCCACCACCACGAAGTCGTTGGCGCGCGCATGGCCGACGAGCGGCTGCGGGCGCTTCGGTTCCCGACCGACGTGATCGAGGACGTCACCAAGTTGATCTATCTCCACCTGCGTATCCACACCTACGCGATGGGCTGGACCGACCGGGCGGTGCGCCGGTACGCACGTGACGCGGGCGCCCTCCTCGATCAACTGAACCATCTCGTGCGGTGCGACTGCACGACCCGTAACCAGGCGAAGGCGCGGGCGCTCGATCGGCGCATGGACGAGCTGGAAGCGCGCATCGAGGCGTTGCGCGAGCAGGAGGAGCTCGACGCCATCCGCCCGCCCCTCAACGGCAACCAGGTGATGGAGTACCTCGACGTGAAGCCCGGTCCCGTCGTTGGCGCCGCGCTCGACTTCCTGTTGGAGGCGCGCCTCGATGAAGGCCCGATCTCGGAGGACGACGCCTACCGGCGCCTCGCCCAGTGGGCACGCGATCGCGGGATGGCGAGCTGAATCAGACGGTGAACGTGGGTTCCACCGGAACCGGTCGGGGGGCTACGAGCCCGTCGCGAACGCTTCCACCATCTCACGCGCTTCCTCGTCCCGGTACTGCACCGGCGGCGACTTCATGAAGTACGCCGAGGGGCCGAGAAGCGGTCCGCCGATGCCCCGGTCGAGCGCGACCTTGGCGCAGCGCAGGGCATCGATGATCACGCCGGCCGAGTTCGGGGAGTCCCACACCTCGAGCTTGAGCTCGATGTTGAGCGGGACGTCGCCGAAGTTGCGGCCCTCGAGGCGGATGTAGGCCCACTTGCGGTCGTCGAGCCAGGGCACGTGGTCGGACGGGCCGATGTGCACGCGGTCCGCCTCGACCGGGTGGTCCATCTGACTGGTGACCGACTGCGTCTTCGAGATCTTCTTCGACTTCAGGCGCTGTCGCTCGAGCATGTTCTTGAAGTCCATGTTCCCGCCGAAGTTCAGCTGGTAGGTGCGGTCGAGCTCGGTGCCGCGATCCTCGAACAGGCGGGTCAGGATGCGGTGGACGATCGTGGCGCCGACCTGGCTCTTGATGTCGTCGCCGACGATGGGCACGCCGGCGGCATAGAAACGGGCCGCCCACTCGGGGTCGCTGGCGATGAACACCGGGATCGCGTTGACGAACCCGACACCGGCGTCCAGGCACGCCTGGGCGTAGTACTTCTGGGCGTCCTCGGAACCGACGGGGAGATACGAGACGAGCACGTCGGCGCGCGCGGCCCGGAGGGCCTCGGCCACGTCGACCGGCTCGGCCGGCGACTCCTCGACCGTCTCCCGGTAGAACTCGCCGAGGCCGTCGAGCGTCGGGCCCCGC
>JBOGFL010000369.1:0-7278 GCA_050743285.1 Acidimicrobiia bacterium | reverse complement strand
GGGGCATTCGACTCACGGAGTGGACATCCTGTGGCGGGTGCGCAGCGAAGTGGGAGCCGGCGCAGCTTGGCGGACTCCTCGAGTCTGTAGGCCCAGATCAGGGCTTTGCAGATCTTTTGATTGGGATTTCGCCATTCGACGACGCAGCGGTTTATCGACTCTCGGATGATCTCGCTCTGGTCTCGACGACCGACTTCTTTCCCCCATTGGTCGACGACCCGGCTGATTTCGGCGCAATTGCCGCTGCGAACGCGTGCAGTGATGTCTTCGCAATGGGCGGTGACGTGCGCCTCGCTCTGAATCTGGCCGCATTCCCGGAGCAGCTCCCACTTGACGTTATCGGCGCGATTCTCGCGGCCGCCGCGCGTGTCGTGGATGCGGCTGGTGGCGTCGTGGCCGGCGGCCATACGATCCGTTCGGAGGAGCCGATATTTGGGCTTGCCGTTCAAGGCGTTGTGCGGCCGCACGCGATCTTCACCAAGGGCGGAGCCCGAGTTGGCGATCGTCTCGTGATCTCCAAGCCACTGGGGACCGGCATCGCGCTCGCTTCCAAAGATCCAGTTGTGATAGCTGGTGCAACTGCTGGAATGCGGAGCCTCAACAGGGATGCGGCGGACACGCTTCGAGAACACCGCGAAGATGTGCACGCCGTTACCGATGTAACTGGTTTCGGCTTGGCGGGGCACGCCTGGGAGATGGCGCAACGTTCAGGTACAAGAATGGTGATCACCGGGCCACGGCTACCTCTCTATGACGGCGTTGCGGAAGCGGCGGAACGTGGTATCCGCACCGGCGGGAATGCACGCAACCGCAGATATCTCGACGGCCGCGTTGACGTCGCGGTCGATGAGGCCGTCGAAACGATCGCGTTTGACCCACAGACTTCAGGTGGGCTCCTGGCGGCGGTCGCTCCGGAGGCGGTCGACGCTCTCGAAGCCGCGGGTTTCGTCGCAATCGGCGCGGCATGTTCGGGTGCACCTGCGGTGGTCCTGCAGGATTGACACGGTTGGGGCCCTCAGCCGGCAAGCGCCCGCCGTCGGTCGATGCGCTTGCGCGAACTCTCAGCGAAACCGGATTGCCGCAGCCCCTTCTGGTGGACATCGCACGCGAGGCGCTGTCGAAGGGCGTCCCTGAGAGCGCCGCCGCGCTTGCAGCTCGCGCGCGTGAGGCGTTGCTTCGACCAATCGTCAACGCAACTGGCGTGCTGCTACACACCAATCTGGGCCGCGCGCCGGTGTCGTTCGCCCAGGACGCCACGTATGTCAATCTGGAAATAGATATGGCGACGGGTCAACGCGGCTCTCGCCTCGCGCACGCCGGCGCGCTATTGGCACGCGCGTGTGGAGCGGAGGGAGCACTCGTCGTCAACAACGGCGCCGGGGCGATGCTGCTAGTTCTTGCCGCGCTTGCGAGGAACCAGGGGGTGGCTGTGTCCCGTGGCGAGTTGATCGAGATCGGAGGAGGTTTCCGGCTGCCCGACGTCATGGCTGAGTCAGGTGCACGTCTGATCGAAGTCGGAACAACGAACCGTACCCGCCTTGCTGACTACACGGCTGTTGCGCGTGAGGCAGCCCTGATCTTGAAGGTACATGCTTCGAACTATCGGATCGTCGGCTTCACGAGCGACGCATCCGTAGGAGAGCTCGCGACAGTTGGCCCACCGGTGCTTGTCGACCTTGGATCCGGATTGCTCGACAGCGCATGTCCATGGCTTCCGCACGGACCGCCTGCTTGGCTCGAGCATGAGCCGGCGGCGCGGCAGACCCTTGCAGCCGGCGCGGCGATCACGGTCTTCTCTGGCGACAAACTCCTCGGCGGTCCACAAGCTGGCATCATCGCCGGTCGCGCCGAACTCGTCGCGTCGTGCGCGAGACATCCGCTCTATCGCGCACTTCGTCCTGGCGCACTCCTCCTTCGAGCGTTGCAGGAGGTCGCGCTGGCGTACCTCGACCGCACCGCGGACGAGTTGCCGTTCTGGCGCATGGCGACCGAGTCGGTGTACGCGCTGCGCGCGCGCGCAGAGGCAATCGTCGCATCGTCAACCACGCCGTGCGTGTCGACGCCGACCACGTCACTCGCCGGGGGCGGCTCGGCGCCGGGTTTCGACATCCCATCATGGGGTATCGCGCTTGAGGGCGATCGATTGCCTGACCTGCGGCGCTCGCAGCCGCGACCGGTGATAGCGCGTGTTCGCGACGGGCGGACGATCCTCGACCTTCGAACGATCGAGCCCGGAGAGGACGAGTACGTGCAGACCGCGCTTTGCGCGGCCTACTAGTGACGCCCCGCGGTTCAAGCAGATGACGAAACCAGGGACGCAGTCGCGTATGGCGATGCGCATCGTGGCGACTGCTGGCCATGTCGACCACGGCAAGTCAGCACTTGTCCGGACCCTGACCGGAATGGAGCCAGATCGCCTCGCTGAGGAGCGCCGACGCGGCCTTACCGTCGACCTCGGTTTCGTGTGGACGGAGCTCCCTACAGCTGGCTACGTCGCATTCGTTGATGTTCCGGGCCACGTCGACTTCGTCAGAAACATGCTGGCTGGCCTTGCGGTAGTGCAATCGTGTCTCTTGGTCGTCGACGCTCGCGAAGGCTGGCGACCGCAAACGGAGGAACATCTGCGTTTTCTCGAGCTCGCTGGAATCACGCACGGGTTGACAGTGATCACTAAGCGATCGCTCGTCGACCACGCGCAATACCGAGACGTCGCGGCGGAGGTGCGGCTGCGCCTGGCTGGCTCGTTCTTGCAGGACAAGCCCGTCATCGCGTGTGACGCCTTCACGAACCTAGGGATCGACCAACTGCGCGCGCAGCTTGATATCGAGCTGGCTGCGCTTCCGCCAGCAGCCGACAAAGGTCGGCCGAGGCTTTGGATCGACCGTGCATTCACGATTGATGGAATCGGAGCTGTTATTACCGGCGGTGTCGCTCACGGCTCCGTGCAGATCGGAGATCGCTTGACGATCATCTGCGCTCGCCGATCACACGAAATACGTGTCCGCGGCCTTGAAGCACTCGGATCTCGACGCTCGGCACTTGGTCCGGGCAGTCGCGCCGCAGTCAACGTCGCCGGTGTTGCAGCACAAGAGATCTCGCGCGGCGACGCCTTGATACGTGCGGGAGATTGGCACCTCGCGCAGATGATCGACGTGTCGCTCGAGGTGCTCGACAACCTCGAGCATCGAGTCACCAATCGCGGCGCCTACCTGATGTACGTTGGTACAAGCGAGTTACTCGTCCAAGTGCGTCTGCTCGGCGCTCGCGAGTTCACGCCTGGAAGCCATGGGCTCGCACGTCTGCGCCTTCCCCGAAAGCTGCCGCTGATTCCAGGTGACCGATACGTGCTAAGAGACTCCGGGCGCGCTGAGACCATTGGGGGCGGTGAAGTCCTCGACGTAGCCCCCGTCTCGCCGATATCGCGTGCTGCACCCACGCGATCAGTGGAGCGAGTAGTGCGCGAGCACGGCTGGATCGAGGCGGCCGAACTCGAACGCCTCACGGGAGTCGCTGTACCACCGACCCTGGGGCCGTGGGTTGCTTCGCCGGCAGCAGTTGAGGCGCGCCGGGCCGCACTCCTACTTCGCCTCGAGCACGGACCGCCGGGACTCGACGTCGCAAGCCTCGACGAGCAGGACCTCGCGATCCTCGACCGTTGCTGCGAGGATGGCGTTACCGAGGTGCGATCGGGAATCGCCATGCTCGTTGGCAGAATGGCAGAGCTTGCTGATCACCCGTACCTGCGCGCGCTCGACGCCAAAGCCTTCTGCCCGCCGTCTCCAATGGAGTTCGGCGTTGAACCAACGGAACTCGCGTTCTTGGTGAGAGTCGGTCTTGTTGTCTCAGAAGGGGACAGCTACTTCTCGCGCGCCGCCGTCGAGCGAGCCGGTCGGATCGTCGCAGAGCTACAGAGCGCCGCGCCAAGTGGTGTAACCGTGGCCGAGGTCCGAACGGCGCTCGGGACGACGCGGCGGTACGCGCTGCCGTTGTTGGCATGCCTGGACGCAATGGGTCTCACGAAGCGCGTTGGCGATCGGCGGGTAGCCGCCGATCGCAGCAAGGGCATTGTCACCTAGTCGATCGTCACTAGTGTTGGCAGTGGAGGTGTCTGGGCACCTGGTGGGCTCCACCGCCTTCAAAGCGGCTGGTCGTGGCGAACCCACGACGGCGGGTTCGATTCCCGTCCACCTCCGCCAAGTACGGGGTGTCTGCAACGCGATTGTTGAAATTGGAGAGCGGCCGATCTCCGGTTCCCCTGGCACTCGGCTTGTATGTCGACATTCGGCGCAGAGCCGGCACTGTCGGGGATGCCTCGGTGACGTATCGCGCCGGTTGAGCGCGCCGCGGCTCCGACGCTGTTCTTAGGGCGTGGCGAGGCCGAGCGCGTCCCGACACGTGATCATCACGACGGTGATCGCGAACAGCACCGCGTCTGAGAACGGCCGATCGGTGAAGAGCCACTAGATGAGGAGCGTGGCCGTCCCGCCGAGGAGCGCGACAAGTGCGAGCCAGAACGCGGCCCGGTCGGCCAAGCGCTGCCCCGGGGCCTTCGAGTTCTGCGCCTCCTGCACGAGCGCGACAATCTGCGCCAGCGCCGTGTCAGCACCGATCTTGGTGGCACGGACGCGCAGTGTCCCGTTGGTGTTGATCGTGGCGCCGATCACCGTGTCGCCCGGCTCCTTGTGGACCGGGAGGCTCTCGCCGGTGACGACGGACTCGTCGACCTCGCTCTCTCCCTCGGCCACCACACCGTCGACGGGAACCTTCGCGCCCGGCCGCACCAGCAGCAGGTCGCCAACTTCCACCTCGGCGGGCGCTCGAGGCGTTCTGGGTTCGGTGGCGAGCGGGCGCCGAGGAGACGTTGCGACCCGCGACTCTGTCGCGCTATGACTCGCACTGGCGCTGGCACCTGGCGCCGTCGCTCGGCGGTTACCGGCTCGGTGCGATCACACGCCTGCAGGTCGAGGAGCTCGTCACTCGCATGCGCGCGGCCGATGTCGGCCCATCGACGGCAGGCGCGGTGCTGCGCCTGTTGCATCGGTTGCTGGCCGCCGCGGTCGCGTCAGGTCTGATCGGCCGGAATCCGGCGACCGGGGTTCGCGAACTTTGAGAGTTCACCAAGCGCCAGCGTCGGGTGAGCGCCTACTACTTCTATGTGCACGACCCGGAGTTCGGCCCCGGCTTCATCAAGATCTGCTCCTACTTCCCCTATCCGGCCAAGGTGTGGCTCAATGGCCACGAGTGGGCCAAGCGCCAAGCTGAGCGCGAGGGCATCGAGTTCGCGGCCATGGCCAACGGATTCGCGGCATGCGATGACCCCACGGGTCTTCAACGGATCTGCGACCGGCTCGGGCCCGGTGACGTGCAGGGGTTCTTCGATCGTTGGATCTCTCGCATTCCCACGCCCTTGACGGCCGAGGATCGAGCCGGCGGCTACTGGTGGGAGCTGTCGATGCGCCAAGTCGAGGTGAGCCGCACCCTGGTCTTCGACGATCCCCGCCGGGGTCGGGCGTTCTTCGAGGCGCTGGTGGCCGACAACGTCGGCATCGGGAGTGTCAGGTTCTCTGTGTAAGAGGCGACTCCTGACTTATCTGCTTCTATTCTCTCATCCTCGTCAACTCGCGATCGGAACACGACCGGGGAAGTAGATCGCGAACTGGTGCAGCGCGCGCGGCCAGTCGCGAATCGGGTAGGTCCATTTCTTCTCGGCGCGCATGAGCGCGAGCCACAACAGTTTGAGTGCGGCGTCGTCGGTCGGGAAGTGCCCGCGGGTCTTGATGATCTTGCGCAGCTGACGGTTGACCGCCTCGATCGAGTTCGTCGTGTAGACGATCTTGCGGATCTCGGCCGGGAACGCGAAGAACGGGATGAACCGCTCCCACTGGGCCCGCCACATCTCGCCGATCATCGGGTAGCGATCTCCCCAGCGCCCGTAGAAGGCGACGAGCGCCGCGGCGGCTTCGTCCTCGGTGGCGGCCTGGCAGATCGGCCGCAGATCCTTGACGATGGCCTTGCGGTCCCGGTAGCTGACGTGTTTAGGCTGTTCTTGCGGATCAAATGCACGACACAGCACTGCACCCACGCATCGGCGAAGGTCGCCTCGATCGCCTCCGGCAGCGCGCTGAGACCGTCGCAGCACACGACGCACACCTGGCGCACGCCCCGGTTGCGCAGGTCGCTGAGGACCTTGAGCCAGAACTTGGCCGACTCCTCCCCGGTGCCCATGACCAGGGCCAACGCCTCTTTCTTGCCCTCCATGTTCAGCCCCAGGACGAGGTAGGCGGGCCGGTTCCGCACGATCCCCTCGACGCGGACCTTCACCACCAGGGCGTCGATCCACACGACCAAATAGCACTCCTCCAGGGGCCGGTTCTGCCACGCCCGCACATCCTCGAGGACGGTGTCGGTGACGGTGGCGATGAAGTCCTTGGACACCTCGACGCCGTAGATGTCGACGAGGTGGCCGCGGATCTCCTCGTAGGTCATCCCGCCGGCGTACATCGAGATGATCTTGTCGTCGAAGCCGTCCCAGTGCGTCTGGCCCTTGGCCACGATCTCGGGTTCGAAACTCGAGTTGCGATCCCGCGGGATCTCCACCGGGATCCCGCCGTGGTCGGTCAACAACGTCTTCGGAGACGTCCCGTTCCGGGAGTTCCCCGACCCCCGCCCCGCCGGGTCGCCCTGCTCGTAGCCCAGATGCTCGGTGAGCTCCCCACCGGCCGCGGCCTCGACCAGACGCCTCGTCAGTTCCTTCAACAGCCCATCGGGACCCTTCAGGTCCTCCGGCTTCTCATAACCAGCTTCCTCGAGCAGCTGCTCAATCAGCTCCCGGCGGATCTCTGCCATCACGACGCTCCCTCCCAAGACAGGACTCCGCCTGCCTCAAGTGTTGCGCCTCCTACACAGAGATTCGGACACCCTCTCGGCATCGGCCGACCCCACGAAGTCGCGGCGGTGTTCGCCCGTCAAGTGCGAAAGACCACGCCGGGCATTTTCCGCACTCGCATCTTCGGTCCCGGCACCGAAGTCAAGATCGAGTTCCGCTACAAGCACAGCCGCGTCAAGCAATACCTCAAGGAAGGGAAGGCACTGCGCATCGAAACCGTCATCAACAAGCCATCGGATGTGGGGGTGCTCGCTCGTCTTGAGCATCTCCCCGAGGTCGTCGCCAAAGGCCGCGACGTCAACCGTCGTCTGCTTATGATCGAGCGTGCCGGTCAGGGCTGTGCCATCGGCTCTGCGCTCTTCGAGCGCATCCACCAGCCCTACATACGGGAG
>JBOGFL010000368.1:0-6627 GCA_050743285.1 Acidimicrobiia bacterium | reverse complement strand
CTACGGCTACGTCCTCGTGGCCGTAGGCGACAACGAGACCGAGGTGACGCACTACTGCGACTGGAGCGGTATTCCGGACGAGATGCGTGAAGCCGTCACCTGGCCGGTCGTACCGGTCCACATGATGGAGAAGTCGCTCGAGAACCTCGACGAGATCATGCGCGACCAGCGGGGTAACTCGTAGGTTGCGGGTCGGATGTCGTCTCCCGCACTACGGCCGGGTCGCGGGTCCCGACGCGATCGCTCGGCCGCTGATCCCGCCGCTCAGGCGTAGCCGACGATCCCGTGCGGGACGTAGGGCTCTTCGAGCGTCGCGATCTCCTCGGCGGTCAATGCGATGTCGACGGCGGCGACGGCGTCCTCGAGATGATGCGGCTTTGTGGCCCCGACGATCGGAGCGGTGATGATCGGCTTCGACAGCATCCACGCCAACGCGACCTGGGCGCGCGGGATCCCGCGTTCGGCCGCGAGCTTGCCGACTCGGTCGGCGACGACGCGATCCGAGGACGCGGCGTCGTAGAGCAACCGGCCGAACTCGTCTTGCTGTGACCGCTCGGTTTCCTCGTCCCATTCGCGGGCCAGACGCCCTCGGGCGAGGGGGCTCCAGGGGATCACGCCGACGCCCTGGTCGGCGCAGAGCGGGAGCATCTCGCGCTCCTCCTCGCGGTTGAGGAGGTTGTAGTGGTTCTGCATGCTGACGAAGCGCGTCCAGCCGTGCGCGTCGGCGGTGAACAGCGCCTTGGCGAACTGCCACGCGTGCATTGACGAGGCGCCGAGGTAGCGGACCTTGCCCGCGCGCACCAGATCGTGCAGCGCCTCGAGGGTCTCCTCGAGCGGTGTGTATGGGTCGAAGCGATGGATCTGATAAAGGTCGATGTAGTCGGTGCCGAGTCGGCGCAGGCTGTGATCGACCTCGGCCATGACCGCCTTGCGTGAGAGCCCAGAGCCGTTGGGACTCGGCCGCATCGCGCCGTGCACCTTGGTGGCAATCACCAGCTCGTCCCGGTCGTGCTCCCGGAGCGCGTTGCCGGTGATCTCCTCGCTCGACCCGTCGGAGTAGACGTTGGCGGTATCGAAGAAGTTGATGCCGGCTTCGATTGCGGCGCGGAAGAAGGGCCGGGCGGCTTCCTCGCCAAGCGACCACGGATGACCACCGCGTGTTGGCTCGCCGTAACTCATGCAGCCGAGACAGATCACCGAGACGTCGAGACCGGTCGCGCCGAGCCTCGAGTACTTCATCGTCCTGAAGCTTAGGCCCCGGCCCGCAGCGCCTTCTCGGGCTGCTCCTGTAGTTCGGTGAGCTTCGCGATCAGCTTGACGAAGGTGTCGTCGAACGAATGTTGCTTGCGCGCCCGCTTGAGAGGGTTTGCGTAGGAGACGATCTGCGCGCCGGCGAACTCGTGCCACCGGCCCCGCTCCTTCAGTTTGTCGCTCACCGCCTTCACCAACTGGTGCGCCTCGACGACCTTGGCGGCCCGCTCCACCCGAGCCGGGAGACACTCGGGGAGCGACCGTTTCATGTACCCGTCGCACTTCTTGAGGATCGGCTCGTACTGGCTGCCCGCCAGCCGGCCCGACTGCGCATAGGCGAGGCCGAGCGTGACGTAGTGCGCCTGCTGTACGGAGTCGACGAGCTCGGGGTCGTCCTCCTTCATACTCGGTTCCTCTTCGACGAGTTGCCGGTAGATCGCCAATGCGACGAACGACCGCTCACGGATGTTGGGCTCCTTCTCGACGTTGAGCGTGAGCATCCGGTGTGCGACATCACTCGGCACGATGACGGCGGGTAGACGCCGAAGGTCGAGCTGCTTGGCGGCGAGGAACCGGTGCTGCCCGTCGATGATCAGATAGCCGTTCCCGTCGTCGCGCTCGACAACGACGAGTGGAGCGACGAACCCGACGCGGCCCACCGAGTCGACGACCCGCTTCACGTGCGCGTCGCTCGCTTTCCGCTGGTGCGAGATCACCTCGAGTTTCCCGACCGGTACGACGGCGAACGTCAAACTACGACGGTTCGCCGGGTCCTTGTACACGAGTTGAGCTTCCTCGACCATCCCGTGACGCTACCTGTACTGGTGCACGCAACCCCCGGACTGGGGGTTGCGTGCACCGACGGGATCAGGTGTACATCAACGATCCGGGCGTGGTCAGCAGCTCACCCGTCTCGAGCAGGGTCTTGAGGCCGGAGAGGATCATCGGCCATCCGCCGTAGAGCTGGTCGTTGGCGCCGTCGCGCAGCTGGTCGTGGGTGACGGTCAGGCGGCAGGAGTCGCCGACCGGTTCGATCTCCCACGTGACCCGCGAGCTTCCTTCCGCCTTCACGTCGTCGTCCCAGAGCGCGGTCATCGTGTGGACGAGCTTCCGCGGCTTGTCGACCTCGAGGATCTCGCCGTCGCCGAGGATCATGCCGTCGGGGGTGCTCATCTCATAGCGCGAGCCGGGCTTCCAGTCCGAGTTGACCCGGGCGCTGAAGTTGTACTTCGCCCGCATCTCGGGATCAGTGATCGCTTCCCAGAGGCGTTCCGGGCTGGTCTTGATGTAGATCTCGAACACCTTCTCCATGTTCTTCTCCAGTCTGTTTTTGAGCCCGCTCAGCGCGGCGGCCCAGGGTTCGGCGTACTTGCTGACCCAGCGGTCGTGGACGAGCCGGATCGGAACCGGGTTCAGGAAATGGAGCTTCTCCCGCCCGCGCCGTCGGGTGACGACGAGGTCCGACTTCTCGAGCTGCCTCAGGTGCTTCATCACCCCGAAGCGGGTCATCGGGAAGCGGCTCTCCAGCTCGCTCAATGTCTGCCCGTCCTGCCGGAAGAGCTCGTCGAGCAAGCCGCGCCGGGTCGGATCGGCGAGCGACCTGAACACGTCGTCCACGTCCTCCGACCATAGGTGACTGTTTAGTCACATGTCAACCGTCCCCAGGCCGGGCTGAGGATGCGGGACGCGTTCGACGCCGAGGAGCAGGCCGTGGTGCACGCCAACTTTCCGACCGAAGGTCGCACGATGATGATCGACGGTTGGGTCACCGCGACCAAGAGCGGAGCCATGAGCGCGGAGGCGTTCGAGGAGGCGATCGAGGGAATGGTGCGAAGCGGCGTCGTCACGAGCAGCGAAGCCGCTGCCGCCCGCGTGGCTGTCGCGAACGAGTGAGCGCATCGCCCCGTCGGGCGATCGTGCCGGCGCACCGCCGCTAGATTCTTAGGCTCAGCACGCGAGACGACGGAGGACGCGCGTGGTGGTCACCGGGATGCCGAACCTGGCGGTGAAGGTCGTCGATCTCGATGAGGCGGTGGCGTTCTACGAGCGAGCGGGCTTCGAGGTGCGCGACCGAATCGTTTGGCGCGACCGCGAGCGGGCCGATGTCTGCTCGCCTTCTTGTGCGGTGCGCTCGAATCGTCGCGCCGGAACGCCCCGGTGACACTGACGTAGCGAGCTGTGGGAATGGACCGAGAACTGACGGATCGGGTCGTCGTTGTCACCGGGGCTTCCCGGGGCATCGGGAAGGGACTGGCCCTCGGTCTCGCCGAGCTTGGCGCGGCAATCGTGTGCGCGGCGCGCACGGTTCGCGAAGAGGCGGGCGGCCTGCCCGGTACGATCCACACCACCGCCGAGGCGATCAACGCGGCCGGCGGGCGGGCGCTCCCGGTGCGCTGCGACGTCAGTGTGCAGGGGGACCTGGAGGCATTGGTGGCCCGGACGCTCAGCGAGTACGGGCGGCTCGACTCGCTCGTCAACAACGCGATGGCGCCGACACGCGGCGAGTTCGATGCCACAACCGTCGAGATGTGGGACGAGTCGATGGCCGCCAACGTGCGAAGCCTGTTCGTGCTCGCAAAGCTCGTCGTGCCGCCCATGACCGAGCAGGGCGGCGGCAGCATCGTGAACATCTCGTCGGGCGGAGCCGACCACGCGGCGGCGCCGTTCATGCCGCCGGGCTACGTGACCTACGCGGTGGCGAAGGCGGCGATGGAGCGGTTCACCACGGGTATCGCGGCCGAGTTGGCGCCGCGCGGGATCACCATCAACGCGCTGCGACCCGGTGCGGTGAAGACCGAGCACGCAACGCACGAGCTCGGCGAGGACCACGATTGGAGCGGTTGGACGACGCCCGACGCGGTCGTTCCTGCCGCCGCGTTTCTCGTCGCGCAGATCGCGACCGAGTTCACCGGGCGCATCGTGGACTCGACGACTTTCGGTCGTACCTGGCCCTGAGCGCGCGAGACTTCCGGCCGATGGCGGCACGCAGAACCCCGGCCGAGCTTTTCGACCTCTCCGGTCGGGTCGCGCTCGTGACGGGTGGGAGTCGGGGCCTGGGTCGGTCGATGGTCTTCGGCTTTGCCCGCGCCGGCGCCGACGTCATCATCTCGAGCCGCAAGCTCGACGCCTGCGAAGAGGTTGCGGAAGAAGTCGAGAACGAGACCGGGCGCCGGGCGGTTGCGATCGCGTGCCATGTCGGCCACTGGGACCAACTCGAGCAGCTCGCCAGCTCGGCCTACGACGAGTTCGAGAAGGTTGACGTCCTCGTGAACAACGTGGGGATGTCGCCGCTCTACCCGTCGCCGCTCGAGGTCACCGAGGAGCTCTACGACAAGATCTTCGATGTGAACCTCAAGGGTCCGTTCCGGCTGAGTGCGCTGATCGGCACCCGCATGGTTGCGGGTGACGGCGGTTCGATCATCAACGTCAGCAGTATGGGCGCGGTCCGGCCCGACGGCGGCATCATCCCCTACGCCGCGGCCAAAGCGGGCGTGAACGCAATGACGGCGGCGCTGGCGCAGGCGTTCGGTCCGAAGGTGCGGGTCAACTGCATCATGCCGGGGTCGTTCATGACCGATGTCACCGAGAGCTGGGATCTCGACGCCTTCGCCCTCTCGGCCAAGCGGTTTGCCTTGCAGCGGGGAGGCGACCCCGACGAGATCATCGGCACCGCGTTGTACCTTGCGAGCGACGCGTCGAGTTACACAACCGGAACCGTGATCGCGGTCGAGGGTGGCATGCCCTGACCGGGGTCGAACAGGTGATGGGTGTCGCTCCCGATGGCGCCTCGCGAGCAGGGCGCGCTCGGTGTCGCGGAGTTCGAGTTCGAAGAACGCGGCGTGCCCGGCGCCTGAGTCGCCTAGGGCCGGACGAAGCCTGGACTGGTTGCGTCGGCGGGAATCTCGTCGAGCGGCACCGCGACTTCCTCGACGGTCGGGCCGACGCGTGCCGCCAACGGGGCCAGCGCGTCGAGGTCGAAGTCGTAGACGCGCGCGGCGTTGTCGGCGAGGAGCGGGCGCAGCTCCGCCGCATCGGTGCCCGCGAACGCTCGTCGAAGGCTTTCGCGCGTGTACGGGTAGGTGCCTTCATGGTGCGGGTAGTCACTTCCCCACATGAACCTGTCGAGACCGACCTTGTGTCGTGACTCGGCCTCGCCCGGACTCGGGAAACTGCAACCGACGTAGCAGTTGGCCGCGAAGTACTCACTCGGTCGCTTTGGGAGCACCTGATCTTCCGTGTACTTCAACTCGCCGGCGCGACCACCCGCGATGTCGCGATGAAAGCCGTCGAGCATGGCGAGGGTGCTCGGGATCCACGAGCAGCCCTGCTCGGTGACCACGAACTTCAGGCCCGGGTGACGCTCGAAGGCTCCGCCCATGATCATGTGCCACAAGGCGCGGTGCGAGTACCACTGGGTCTCGACGAGCCACATCACGCCCGCGACCGGGTACTTGCCGTAGTCGGGTGAGCCGCCGCCCGAATGATGGTTGATCGGCACGTCGAGTTCCTCGCACACTGCCCACAGCGGCTCGTATTCGGGCGCGTAGAGCGGGAGCAACTCGGTGTCGTCGGGCACACCCGGCAGCAGAACGCCGCCGCGGAGCCCGGCCTCTTTGGTGGTGCGCACGTCAGCGACCGCTTCATCGACGTCGTTGAGGAAGATCTGGGCGACACCCGCCCGGCGTTCGGGTGCCTGCGCGCACCAGTCGGCCAGCCACCGGTTGTGCGCGCGGATGCCGGCGAGTCGCGGCCGGTAGTTGCCGGCACTGGGCGGACGGGCGATGAGGGCGCCGGTGGGGAAGAACGGCGGCACGGTGTTGGGGAACACGACCTCGCCCACGATGCCGTCGGCTTCGAGCTCGGCGATGCGGCGGTCACTGTCCCAGTTGCGGGCGCGGCCGCTGCCCTGCAGGTCGCGGAAAGGGTTGCGGTACCTCTCGCGCCAGGCGTCGAACTCGTCGTGCCAGTCGGGGTCGAGGTAGTCGCGGTACTGGTCCATCGAGCCGCCGCCGTGGCAGTCGGCGGAGATGATCGTGTATCGGTCAGCGATGTCGGTTGTCCCGCTCACGTGTCTCCGTCCTCGAGCTTGAACACCTCTTGGGCGTTGTCGCGCAGGAACCGGGGCCACACGTGGTCGCGGAACGGGACGTTCGGTAACTCGTCGAAGATGCGCTCGAGCGACAGGCCCATAGGGTAGTAACCGGCGTACATGATCTTGTCGGCGCCGCGAGTGTTTGCGTAGTCGATGATCGCCTTCGGGTAGTACTTCGGCGCGAACGCGGAGGTCATGTAGTAGAGGCCGGGCCACTTCAGCATGAGCTTCACCGCAAGGTCCTCCCACGGCTCGGCGCCGTGGCGCATGACGATGCGCAGGTC
>JBOGFL010000367.1:0-2343 GCA_050743285.1 Acidimicrobiia bacterium | reverse complement strand
GCCTAAGACAGGCCGCCGACCCCCAGGAGGAACTCCTCGAGGCCGTCGACGAGGTCGTAGGCGTGCAGATCGGCCACGGGCACCCAGGCGGCTTCCGAAGCGTCTGAGCCGGGGGTCGGGTGGGTCGGGCCCAGGATCTCGACCCGGAAGTCGAGGACCACGAAGTGGTAGGGAACCCGGTCGTCGCCCAGACGCTCGACCCAGCCCAGGAAGGGGCCGGGCCGCGCCTGGAGGCCGGTCTCCTCTTCTACCTCCCTGCTGAGGGCCTCTGAGAGGCGCTCGCCGGGGCGGACCCGGCCGCCGGGGACCGACCATTTGCCCTCGCCGGGCGGGTTGCGGCGGCGGACCAGGAGGATGGCGTCGTCGCGCCGGGCCACGGCGCCGACCGCCACTTCGGGGCCGGTCAGCCGGTTGCTCCCTGTGGCCGGTGCATGACGATGCCGCGCGCGCTGAAGCCACTGCCTTCAAAGAAGTTCTTGGCGTCGCGGTGGCCGGGGAGTGCCCAGGCGTCGATGCCCACACAACCGGCGTCGTCGCAGAAACGAAGGAGCGCGCTCATCATCGACTCCCCCACCCCAACCGCCCGGGCTTCGGGCTCGACGAAGAGGTCGGTCACGATACCGAGCCGGTCGCCGGTGCGAAGCGGCTCGATCACCGCGGCGCCGAAGCCGATCACCGCGTCGTCGATGGTGCCGACCACGAGGCATGCGTCGTCGCGTCCGAGCAGCACGCCGTACGAGTCCTCCAACGGCTCGGGCCGCGCTTCACGGGCATTCCAGGTCACCCCACCCTTCAGGGCGCGTAACTCGTCGTGCATCACCCGGGCGAGCTCCGCGATCCGATCGAGGTCGCCGGCCTCGGCGCGTCGGCAACTCTCCACGACCGGTGCGCTACCGATGGGCAAGCTGGTCGATCTTGCCCAGAATCGTCCGCCGGCCGCGGTTCGACGCCTCGTAGTCGCGCACCTGAGCCAGCTCCTCGTTGCCGAGGCCATCGAGGCGGTCGACGACCTGCGATGCGGACAGCTCGTCGTAGTCGGGAATCGCGAGCTGCGGGCGCGGGCCGGGCGTGACGTCGCTCCTGGCATCGGCGGTTCGCCGGGCACCGGCGGTCTTCTCTCGCGGGGTCGGTGGGGACGTCGGCGTGGGGGGCATCCAGCGCGTGACAACGACCTGCTCGACCATCGTCCAGATCCCGGCCGCTCGGCGTCGGACCTCGGGTACCCCGTACGAGATCGCCAGCTGGCCGACCGAGTTCGCCTGGTCGCTGACCTTGCTCTTGCGCCGAGACATCTCGGCCCGCCCCCGCGCCGCGAATGCCTTCATGAACCCGGGCACGGTGTCGCGTGCGTAGAGCGCCATCCCGATCGGTCCGTACACGCAGAAGTCGAGAGCCGACTCGATGTTGTCGTTGCGTTCTGCCACGTTCGTTCTCCTGTTGCCGCAGTGAGTTTACGACCGGCTTGTCGGGGCAGCCGCGCGCCGGTGCCAGAACCCGATTGCAATCGCGACGACGAGCGCGATCAGACTCCCCCAGAGCGCCCACTCGCCGAAGCGGACGAACGGCGTCTCGCCCGTCATCGTCGTGATCGTGCCGGTGACGACGGTGCGCTCGAAGAGATCGGTCGTGTCGGAGATGTCGCCGTCGGCGTCGACCATCCCGCTGATGCCGGAGATCGAGGCGTGGAGCACCGGCCGTCCGGTCTCGGCCGCCCGCATCTGGCTCATCGCGATGTGTTGGGCGGAGTTGGCCGACCGGCGGTACGAGCGGTTGTTCGTCGTGACGATGAGCGCCTCGGCACCGTCCTGCACGTAACCGCGACTGATCGAGGCGAACGCCGACTCGAAGCAGATGACGGTGCCGACCGGTCGCCCGCCGATCTCGAAGAGGCGCCGGCCCGCACCGGGTTTGTAGTCGGTCGGGACTCGCTCCAGCGCGTCGATCCAGCCGACCGCACCCCGCCACGGCACGTATTCGCCGAACGGGACGAGGTGCTGTTTGGCGTACGTACCCTGCAACGTCCCGTCCGGCTCGTACACGAAGTTCGTGTTGTAGTCGCGCGTGGTGTCGGGAACCGGTACCAACCCGTTCACGATTACCTCGGCCTCGTGCACTTGGGCGAGGTCGACGAGCCGGTCGCGCAACTCCTCCTCGTCAGGCGCTTCGGGATTGCGACCGCCGAGACCTGACTCGGGAAAGACGATGACGTCGAAGTCGCCCTCGAGCTCGTCGGCCAAGCCGAAGTGGCTGGCCGGGAGGTACGTCTCGCGCTCGGTGGCGGAGAGATCGCGGTTTTGATCGTTCCCCTGGAGTAACGCGAATCGCAACTCTCCGGTGGGTGTC
>JBOGFL010000366.1:0-1690 GCA_050743285.1 Acidimicrobiia bacterium | reverse complement strand
GCCTTGGTGAGCGAGCCGCGCCTCGACGAACGTGATCCGCATGTCATCTTCTTCACCAGCGGGAGTACCGGCCGGCCCAAGGGAGTCGTGCTGTCGCACCGGGCGACGGTCCTCCGCAGCTGGCCGGCGGTGATGGCCGACCACCGCGGCGCCACCGTCTGCATGTTCCCGCTGTTCCACATGGCGGGCTGGTCGATGGCGATGAACGCGTGGCAGAACCGGCAGTGCATCAACCTTGTCGTCAACCCGGACGCCGACACGCTGCTCGACGCAGTGCAACGGAACCGCGCCACCCGGCTCTACTGCATCCCGGCGGTCTGGGCGCGGGTGCTCGAGGCCGACCGGTCCCGCTACGACCTGTCGAGTCTTGTGTTCGCCGACACCGGCACCTCGGCGACACCACCCGAGCTTCTCACCGCCGTCCGTCAGGCTTTTCCGGCGACGATCACGCGCGTCTTCTACGGGTCGACCGAGGCCGGCCCGGCGACGATGCTCGAGCCCGACGACGTGCTGCGGAAGCCCGGCAGCGTGGGACTCCCGACGCCCGGCGTCGAGGTGCGGCTCACCGACAACGGTGAGGTCGCGGTCCGGAGCGAGCTCCTGATGGACGGCTACTTCGAGCAGCCGGACGAGACCGCGGCCGCGCTCCAAGACGGCTGGTACCACACCGGCGACCTCGGCGCGCTCGACGACGAGGGCTATCTGGCGATCGTGGGGCGAGTGCGGGACGTGATCCGCACCGGCGGCGAGACCGTGGCGCCGGCCGAGGTCGAGGCCGCGCTGGCGACGCACCCGGCGGTGCGAGAGGTTGCGGTGGTCGGGATCCCGGACCCGAAGTGGGGCGAGATCGTGTGCGCGGTGGTCGTTCCACACGAGGAGGCGGCGGCGCCGACCCTCGAAGACGTCCAGGCGCACTGCACCGGGTCGCTGGCGGGCTTCAAGCGGCCCCGCCGCCTCGAGTGCGTGGCCGCCCTGCCCCGCACCGCCGCCACCGGCCAGATCCAGCGCAGCCTCATCACCGAGCGCATCGCGAGCCGAACCGACGCCCGATAGCCGCTTCGGATCGATGCCGGGAGAGCTGCGATGCGTTCACGAGGTCGGTGCGTGTCCCGCGGTCAGCAACTAACGAGCCGCCCCCTCTTCCCGGCCCAGGCGGTCGCGCAAGGCGAACTTCTGGATCTTCCCCGATGGCGTACGGGGAAAGTCGTCAACGACGCGTAGCTCCTCCGGCCACTTCTGGCGGGCCAGACCGGCCTGCTCGAGCCGGTCGCGCACAACAGCCAGGTCGGGCGCGTCGGCGTCGGGAAGCAGGCGCAGGAACGCGCAGGCATGCTCGCCGAGGCGGGCGTCGGGTGCGGCGACCACCGCGGTCTCGGCGACCCCCGGAATTCGAATCAGCTGCTCTTCGACTTCGGCTGCGCTGACGTTCTCACCGCCGCGGATGATGATGTCCTTCTTGCGGTCGACGATCGCGACGTAGCCGTCCTCGTCCTGGACACCGACGTCGCCGGTGGTGTACCAACCATCGGCGTCGAACGCGTCGGCGGTGAGTGCAGGATCGGTGTAGCCGGGGAAGCAGTCGGGGCCCCGACTGAGAATCTCACCGGGCTGACCGACGTCGACCTCCTTGCCGTCGTCGTCGACGAGCCGGATCTCCACGCCGGGCAGCGGGCGGCCGTCCGTGTACAGC
>JBOGFL010000365.1:0-15934 GCA_050743285.1 Acidimicrobiia bacterium | reverse complement strand
ACAACCAGAAGGTGTGGTGGCCCGGCCCGCCGGTGTCCCCGGTTCCTGGGTGAGGTTGGTCTCCAGCGTCCCGCGGACGTCGACCCAGTCGAGCGGGGCGAGCTTGTAGAGGTCGGCGAGGTTCTTGGCGGCCGGTTCGTTCGCAGCTATGTCAGTACCGACTGTACCGGCCGTCGGTTCTCATCGGTGCGGCTACGCCTCCCGCCACCGACCCGAAGATCAGAGACGCGATCCGGCCGCCCCACGACGGCCGCGTACGTCCCCGTGCCCCGGCGATCCTGCCACGCTCCTTGTCTCCCGGTCGCGCGAACGCGATGCGCAGCGTTCGTTGACTGAGTACGGATGCTCAGGCAGAGAACCCGACGGGTTGAGCACTCGCGCGCCGACCGCCGACATGCCTTGCGGTCCCAGTAATGGTTGCTCACACGGCGTTCGCTTGGGGTTCACGGCGACGTTCTTGTCGTAGAACCGCACGATGTCGTGGATCTCTCAAGATGGTCTGCGACCGCGAAGTGCCCGGAGTCGAGCCGGATGAGTTCGGCGTCGGGGAGGTCACGAGGTATGCCTCACCCCCTTCGGGGGTGAAGAAGAGAGCATCCGGCATTGCGCGTGTCTGACCTCCGTGCACGAGATCTTCCGGTCGGGTCATCGGGCTGCCGGTGCGGGGTAAGAACGCGCCCCCCTGCGCTGCGTATGAGGCATGAAGGTAGGGGAGCTCTGGCGGTACCCGGTCAAGTCGATGCGCGGCGAGCGACTACCGAATGTCGAGATCGCACTCGATGGAATCGTCGGTGACCGTCTCGTCCACGTTGAGAACAAGCGTGGCGTTGTCACGGCGCGGACGCATCCTCGCCTGCTGCGGTTCAACGCGACCTTTGGCAACGACGGCGACACGTTCGTCGACGGGCTGCCGTGGCGCGATCCGCGGGTCCGTGAACGAGTCAGGGAGGAGGTCGGAGGCGACATCCGCCTTGTCTCGAGTGATGGCAGCGTCCGGTTCGACGTCTTGCCACTCCTTGTCGCGACCGATGGTGCCGTCGCCGCGTTCGGGCGCGACAGCCGGCGACTACGACCGAACGTCCTCGTTGCCGAAGTCAATGGCCTGGTCGAGCGCGAATGGGAGGGTCGCGGCATGATGATCGGATCGGTCGCCATCTACCTGCACTCCCTGCGCCGACGATGCGTGATGACTACCTACGACCCGGACACGCTGGAGAAGGACGGGGAGGTCTTGCGCGACATCCAGCGACGGTTCGGGGGTGTGCTTGCGCTCAATGCCGTGGTTCTGCGCCCCGGTCTCGTGCACGTTGGTGATCCGGTTCGGGTGCTCGCTCACGACGAGACCCGAGAGATCCTGGCCGCAGAGTCCTAGCCGGCGTCAGAGCTCCTGGATGCGTACCCACAAGGTCGCGGTTCCGTTCGTTTACTGGTCCGGGGAATCTGACGGGCTGGCGTCGCCGAAACGGTTGGCGGCGTCGACGAGCGCGGAATAGTCGTCGCGGCACGCGGGGCAGCTGCGCAGATGGGCCGCGAGGCCCGGAAGCTCGCGTTCGGGGTCGCCCCCGTTCAGCTGTGACTCGACGTATTGGTGCAGCACTTCGAATCCGGCCGAACAGCCGGCGTCGACGGTCTCCGCATTCAGGAGCTCGAAGATGTCCTGTTCGGCATTCATGACGCTCGAATCGGTGCTACGGGTCTCGGGTGTCCCGCTGCCGCAAGGCAGGAACGAAGTTTACGTCTGGCATCGAAGAGGGTCTTGTAGACCGCGTTGCGGTTCGAGCCGAGCTCGCGGGCGAACGCATCCATTGGTACTTGGTTGAGCGCTATGGCGACGAACACCCGCCGTTGCAGCTCGGTGAGCTCTTCGTCGATCGCGGCGCGGAGCGTCTCGAGGAGCTCGCGTTGCTCCGTGTGCTCCTCCGGCGACGGGCTGAGAACGTCGGGCATTTGCTCCCACGCTTCGGGCTCCATGGCAGCTGGTCGCCGTTGCCAACAATGGCGACCGACCTTGGTCGACACCTCGAAGACGACAAACCGATAGGCCCACGTCGTGAAGCGGCTCTCACCACGGAAGTCGGCCACTTTGGCTTTGATCGCCATCAGGGCGTCGTCGCCGGCTTGATTGACGATGTCGTCCAGCTCCGGGCCACTGACCTGGATCGAGCCGGCACGGCGAGTCATCTCGTGTCGGGCGACGCGCAGGAGCAACGCATGGAGCTCCGCGAGGCACCGATCGTGCTGGGCGCCGGACGCCAGCAAGCCCGTGACCCACGCTCGCGAGGCTTCATCGAGCTCGGGCGCCTCGGCCGGGACGATGTAACCGGGAGACGTCACCTGTTTGACCACTACGCCGGGACTATAGATGTGCCCGAAGATGCGCGCCCGTGGTGGCGGCGGGGGAAATCTTGCCACCGATGACGTAAGAACCCGGTCCTTCGCTGACGCTTTCGTCATGTCACACCAGGACGACGAGGTGCCCGTCATGATCAAGTTCCATGGGACGGCACGGCTGACCGCGTCGACTTGCGTCGCCCGAAGCCGTGCAGTGGAGATGCCGTGAGTGATTCCCGCCCCGACCAGCAGAAGAGGAATGTGATTCGTATGACCACGAACCAACAGGATTCCAACGGCGCGACCCGGGTCGCCTACATCCTCGGCGTACCCCTGGCCGGGCATGTCGTGCGCCAGTGGCCGCAGATGCGCGAGATCGTGCGCTCGAGACAGCTGATCGCAGATGTTGAAGGCAACTTCCCCGAGCTCACGCTGGAGGTCGGGAGGCGCGTGCACCTCGGCGACGTCGTGGTGGTCGAGTGGACCTGCAACTACGGGGACGGGCGCCTGTACCGCAACGTCACCATCGGCGAGACGGAAGACGGGGAAGTGGTACGCGTCACCGACTACTGGGGCGAGCCCACCGTGACACCCGAGTGGCGCCGGCCGATGACTGACCGGCTCGAGATGCCCGGCGACGGTATCTGGCCGGACAACGAGCATCTCGGCCACTACTAAGCGTGCGATAGTGGCGCCATGATCGATATCGACACCTTTGTGAACGACTGCCTTGCCGCCCGGGCCGAAACCGAGCCGCGGCGGGCAATCAAGGAAGTGCTCACTCGTGCGTGTGCCCGGCCGGGGGAGCTGGCCACTGCACTGCCGCCGGAGCGAGCCGAGATCGCGCCGCTGCACGTGTCGCCCGAGCTCACCGTGCTCAAGGTGGTCTGGGCGCCGGGCATGACGCTCCGACCCCACGACCACCGGATGTGGGCGTGTATCGGCATCTACACGGGCGGGGAGGACAACACGTTCTACCGGCGGGGCCGCGAGACCCTGGTGGAGTCCGGCGGGCACGAGATGCGCATCGGCGACACGATCCTGCTCGGCAACGAGACGATCCATCAGGTGCACAACCCGACGGCGGAGTTCGCCGGCGCGATCCACGTGTATGGAGGCCACTTCTTCTCGACACCGCGCAGCGAGTGGGACCCGGAGACGCTCGAGGAGCAGCCCTACGACGTCGAGGGTGTGCTGCGCTACTTCGAGGAGCAGAACGCCGAGTTCGAGCGAACCTGACCTCGCAACTCGGCTCAGCCGCCGAGCACCACTTCGTAGTTGCCCTGGTCGGTGAGGGTGGCGTCGGCGCCGGGGGGCACGACGACAACGGTGAACGGCTCCTCGACGAGCGCGGGGCCGGCGACGGTGGCGCCGGGCCCGAGCACGGTGCCGTCGTACACGGGCGTGTCGACGAACTCGACGCCGAAGTATGCGGGCCGGGTGCCGGTACGGGCTGGCGCGGCGTCGCTGACCGTCCCCATCTCGGCGAGGTGCTCGGGTTTGGGCGTGAGGCCCCGCGCGATGACGCGGACGCCGCGGAGGAGTGGCTGCTGGTTGCGAAACGAGAAGCCGCGGTCGGCCTCGTGCTGGTCGTGGAACCGCGCGGTCAGGTCGAGCAGACCCGGCTCGTCGAGGGCCTGACCTTCGGGCACCGGCACGCTCATGTCGAAGTTCTGTCCCGGGTAACACATCTGGGCGAGAAGCTCGAGCTCGGAGGCGGCGGCGCCGAGGCCGGCGGGCTCCAGCTCCTTGGCCGCTTCGTCGGCGAGCTCGTGCATGGAGGTGTGCACGCGACCCAGGTCGACCTGCGACAGCGGCACCACGTACGCGCGCACGAGGTCAACCACGTAGTCGGCGACGAGTACTCCGAACGCCGAGAAGGCGGGGGCGGCCTTCGGAACGAGGATGCGATCGATGCCGAGCTCGGTGGCGATCGCCCACGCGTGCACGGCACCGTTGCCGCCGTAGGCGATGACCGCGAGATCCCGAGGGTCGGCCCCGTGGGACGCGAGCACCCGGCGGGTCTCGTCAGACATGTTCGCGTTGACGATGCGTTCGATGCCCCAGGCCGCTTCGACGAGGTCGAGCCCGAGCGGCTCGCCGACCTCGCGAGCGAGAGCGGCGCGGGCGGCGTCGACGTCGAGACGCATCCGGCCTCCGGCGAAGCCGTCGACGGGGAGGTACCCGAGCACGGCGTCGGCGTCGGTCACCGCCGGACGGGTGCCGCCCTGCCCGTAACAAGCCGGTCCGGGCTGCGCTCCGGCACTTTCGGGCCCGACGAGCAGCGCGCCCTGCCGGACCCGCGCGATCGACCCGCCGCCCGCTCCGACGCTCTGCACGTCGACCATCGGCAGCCCGATGTAGTAGCGGTAGCGCCAGTTCCAGTCGGTCTTGATCTCGGGTTGCCCATCGCGCACCAGACACACGTCGAAACTGGTGCCGCCCATGTCGACGGCGACGAAGTCGGGCACGTCGGCGTTGCGGGCGGCCAGCGCTGCGCCCATCACGCCGCCGGTCGGGCCCGATGCGAGGAGCGACACCGCCCGGCGGGCGACGTACTCGGGCGGCATCACGCCACCCGTCGACTGCATGATCAGGAGCGGTCCTCCGTACCCCGCCGCCCGCAGCTTCTCCTGGAGTCGCCCGACGTAGGCGGCGATCCGGGGCGCCACGTACGCGTTCACGAGCGTCGTCGACGTGCGCTCGAACTCCGGGCCGCGTGCCATGACCTCGTGCGACAGCGACACGTGATCGACGTCGGGATACTCCTCGCGGATGATCTCGGCGGTGCGGCGCTCGTGGGTCGGGTCGACGAACGAGAAGAGGTAGATGACCGCGATCGACTGCACGCCGAGCTGGCGCAGCCGGCGGACACCGCGTCGCACCGCCTCCTCGTCGAGCGCGAGGAGTTCGTCGCCTTCGAAACTCGTGCGTTCTGGGATCGGGATCCGGGCCCGGCGCCGGGCAATCGGGGGCGGCGGCGGATAGGTCGGATCCCAGATCTGCTCTTTGTGGACCCGGCGCATCTCGATCTCGTCGCGATGGCCCTCGGTCACGAGGAGGCCGGTCGCGGCGCCGTTCATCTCGATCATAGTGTTGTCGGCGGTCGTCGTGCCGTGGACGAGGATGTCGAGGTCGGCGCAAAAGGCATCGAGGGTGACGCCGAAGCGCTCTGCGAGCTGGGTGAGCCCCTGCATCACCCCGGTCGACTGGTCGTCGGGCGTGGTCGGGGTCTTGTCGAGCACGACTTCGCCCGCCGGCGTCACGCAGATGACGTCGGTGAACGTCCCGCCGACGTCTATCCCGACGCGGTACCCCAACGTCAGGTACGGGCGGCGAGCCGGTCGGCGCGCAGGCGGGTGGTGGCGTCGTCGTCGACGGCCAGTGTGAGGTCTTCGAGCGACCCGGTGAGGACGACGCCGTACTCGCGCGCCGCGGCCTCGACGCTGACGTACTCGTCGAGAACGTCGTCGAGCACCGCCGCCGCGTCCCGGTCGAGCGGGTCGCCCCAGCCGCCGCCCCCGCCGTAGTCGTACAAGAGCCGCTGGCCCGCTTTCATCGGCACCCAGTCGGCGGTGTGCGCCACCTCGTACGGGTCGTCGGAGCCGTACCGGATCACCATCCGGTTGGGCTCACCCGGCTGCCCGCCGGCGACGCCGGGCATCGGGTACTTCATACCGACGACGTACGTATACACGGACGCGTCGACGCGGACTTCCTTCTCGTAGTGACTGCCGCACAGGCCGCGCCACTGGCCGGCGCCACCGGAGTCGGTGCGGTAGTCCCGGCTCCACTGAACGTGTGGAAAGAGGCTCTCGTTGATCTCGGCGGTCGCCTTCCACAGGTTTCCGAACGCGGCGTTCTGTGCGCCCCACGCGTCCATCCCCTTGGCCGCGTTGCACCAACCGGCGTACACCTCGGCCGAGTGGTCGGTGAACTTCTGGCCGGTACGGGGATCGACGCCGACGATGATCGTGGGAATGCCGGTCTTGTAGGTCTGGGGGACCGCCCGCTCCGGCAGCACCTTCTGCATGGCGAGCGCGATCACCTCGCCGACGTCGGCGCCGGGGTGGTGGGTGCCCGCGCTCACCGGCTTGTCGGGGTGCGGGTTGAGCACGCAGCCCTGCGGGACGATGAGCTCGATCTGGTCGAAGAAGCCCTCGTTCTTCGGGATCTCCGGGTCCATCATCGAGGCGACCTGGGCGATCGTGTAGCCGCGGGTGTTGCCGAACGTCGACCACGCCTGGATCTCCTGGCGGGTGTCGCTGCCGGTGTAGTCGATGATCAGGCGATCACCGTCGACGGTGATCTTCACGTGCAGCTTGATGTCGGGGTTGCCGAGAGGATCGTGGTCGACGAACGCGTCGGCCTCGTAGACGCCGTCGGGCCAAGCCGCCACTTCCTCGCGGAACCGGGCGGTGGCGTAGTCGATCATGGCATCGACGCTGGCGGCGACTGTGTCGGAGCCGTAACGGTCGATCACCTCGCTGAGGCGGCGCACCGCGAGCTGCGCGGCACCGATCTGGGCGCGCAGGTCGCCGATGTAGTCGGGCAGCCGGTTGTTGGCCTGCATCGCGTAGAGGACGTCGCGCCGTTCAACGCCGCGGTCGATGACCTTCACCGCCGGCCAGCGGGCGCCTTCACCCCAGATGTCGGTGGCGGTCACGTTGTAGCCGCCGGGCACCCCGCCGCCGGTGTCGCCGTGGTGGCACTGGATGCTGGCGATCAGCACCATCTCGCGGGTGCCGTCCGGACCGTCGGCGAAGACAGGAGCGAAGACGTTGTAGTCGGGGAGGTGGCCGCCGCCGTGGTACGGGTCGTTGCCGACGAAGACGTCGCCCTCGTGGAACTCCTTCGCGCCGAGGAACTCGAGGGCGAAACGCACCGGCAGCGTGGACGTCAGCATGAACTGGGGGATGCCGACCGACAGCGCGGCCAGCCGGCCCTTGGCGTCGAGAACAGTGGCGTTGCGCTCGTTGCTCTGGTTGAGGATGGGGGTGGTGGCGGTCCGAGAAACGTAGGTGGCCATCTCGAAGCAGATGGTCTCCATCGCGCCCCGGATCACGCCCGCGGTGACCGGGTCGGCGGTGCCGTCGCTCAGACGGCCGCGGTGCCCGGCCAGTTGCACCAGATCGACGCTCGTCATGAAGCACACACCCCCGTGAACCTGACGTCCGTGTCACCGGTAGCCTACCGTTTGCCGTAGGAGAACCAAGGAGAGCCGCCGTGAGCGAGCGGGAGTTCCGGGACATTCGGGGTGGCGGTGGCGAGGCGGCGGCGGCCCTGCCGATCGACGAGTTCATGGCCTCCCTCGAGGCGCTCCAAGCAGAGGTCGCGACCGAGAAGAACATGGTCTGGGAGGCGGTCGCCGACGGGACGCTCTCGCTCGACCCGCTGAAGCGCCTGTGCAAGGAGTACTACTTCCTCGGCAAGTGGTACACGAGCGAGTTCGGCAGCATCGTCTCGAACGCGCCCGACACCGACGGCCTCGACCTCGGCTCGAGCGAGCACTTCATCCACTGGCTCCAGAACCTCGCCGACGAGACCGGCTTCACGGGCGACCGCAACCACGTCGACATGAAGGTCGAATGGGCCCACGACCTCGGGATCACCGACGACGAGCTCCTGTCGTACCGGGCGATGCCGGAGTCGATCGGCTCGGTGTTCACGACTCTCTATTACATGCGCCGCAGCTATGAGGAGGGGCTTGCCGCGTTCGGGTGGGCGGGCGAGCGCTTCGCGGCGTCAACGAACTACGCGATCAAGATGTATGAGGGAATGCGCGACCACTACGGCATCGAAGTCGAGAACTTCAAGGTCCACGCGTACGCCGAGGAAGACCACGGGAACGCGGCTGACTACCTACTGCGGCAGGTCGTGCAGACGACGGGGCAGCAGCGGCGGGTCCGGCGCGCCGTCGAGCACGTGCTCATCTGTCGCAACGCGCGCACCGCAGCTCTGAACCGCTGGCTGGACGAACCGGGAGCGCTGCGCGGATAGCGCGTCAGGGCAACGCGGCCAGGACCTCGTCGAGGGGGGCGTGGTCGACGGTGGACTGGTCGATGTGCTCGTAACGGACGCTGTCACCGGGCCCGAGCACCAGCGTCGCGCCCAGCTGCGTGACGCGCTTGCCCGGCTTGTGGATCCGGTATCCCCGACGGCGCGTCTCCCGGCTGGCGGCGAACGTCTTCGGGTCGAAGAGGCGGAGAAACGCCACCCGGCGCACCGAAGCCGCAGTGGCGGCATCGCCGTCGTCGTCGACGAGCACCGGGTACGGAATCTCTTCGTCGGAGACGAACCTCCGCGCGTAGTCGACGTCACCGGTCCCGACCGCGACGACCTCAGCGCCCTTCGCCTGGATCTCGTCGTAGCGGGCGCGCAGGTCGGCTGCGTGCTCGCGGCAGTGCAGGCAGCCGAAGTGGCGCACGAAGACGACGATGACGGGCTTCTCCGCCCAGAAGTCGCCGAGGCGACGCGGCGTGCCGCCGGCATCGGGGAGCGAGATCGAGCTGAACGTGTCCAGATCCATGGAGCGCAGTCTATGAGTGACGTCGTGATCGTGGGCGGGCTCGGCCGGATGCGTGCTCGCGTCGGCGCGCTGTTGTTTGGCGTCGGCGCTAGCGTTTCGCCGGTGACCAGACGGGGGCCGCTCGGACTGGCGCTGGCGCTCGGACTGGCGCTCGCTATCGCGGTCGCGCTTCCCGCGTGCTCCGACGATGGCGGCGGTGGCGAATCCGAAGATGACGGCGGGACCGCGCCCGATGTGCCGGCGGTTCCTCCGGAAGTGCGCGAGCACGCGGCCGATTGGGCGTTGCCGCATCGCGAGTACGCAAACTCGCGCGCCACCACCGACTCCTCGATCACCGCCGCGACCATCAACCAGCTCCAGGAGGCCTGGCGCGCCGAGGTACCCGGCATGGCGCTGTTCGGGAACGCGTCGTCGACGCCTCTCGTTCTCGGGGACACCGTCTACATCCAAGACCTGAACAACAACATCCTCGCCGTCGACCGCGAGACCGGCGAAGAGATCTGGAACGTGCAGTCCGATGCACCGACGACCGGGCCGAACGGTGTCGCGGTGGGCTGGGGCAAGGTCTTCGCCGCGACGAGCAAGTCGGAGGTGTCGGCCCTAGACGCCGGGACCGGTGAGGAGTTGTGGTCGACGACGATCACCCAGCTCGACAGCGAGGGCATCGACATCCAGCCCAGCGTCTACGGCGGGCTCGTCCTCACGAGCAGCGTGCCGACGAGTTTCGAGGCTCAGACCTTCGAGCCCGGGGGGCGGGGCGTGATCCACGCGCTCAATGAGGAAACCGGTGACGTGGTGTGGACCTTTGACACCGTCGACTCCGACGACCTGTGGGGCAATTCCGAGGTGAACTCCGGCGGCGGTGCGTGGTACCCGCCGGCAGTCGACACCGAGACCGGGCTCACCTACTGGGGGACCGGCAACCCGGCGCCGTGGCCGGGCACCGCCGAGTTCCCGGGCGGCACCAGCCGGCCCGGCCCCAACCAGTGGACCGACTCGATGCTTGCCATCGACGGCGCCACCGGCGCCCTCGCGTGGGCACGGCAGGCGAAACCCCACGACCTCTTCGACCACGACTTCCAGCTCGTCTTGTTGGGCGACGCCGGGGGGCGGAGCCTGGCGATCGGGTCGGGCAAGTTGGGAACGGTGATCGCGTACGACGCCTCGAGTGGTGAACCGGTTTGGCGGACGCCGGTCGGGTTGCACCAGAACGACGAGCTGCGAAGGCTCAACGGCCCCACCCGGGTCGCGCCGGGCCCACTCGGCGGCGTCATCACGCCGATGGCGTTTGCCGACGGCGTCGTATACGCACCGGTAGTGAACTCGCCCGCGACCTATGTTCCCGAGCGACCCAACTTCGTCGCCGATTTCAGCATCGACGGGGGTGGGGGCGCGCTCGTCGCCCTCGACGCCGCGACCGGCGCGATCCTCTGGGAGCGCGAGCTCGACGGCGCGTCGTCCAACTTCGGCGGTGCGACCGTCGTCAACGACCTCGTGCTTACCTCGACGATCAACGGCATGTTGTACGCCGTCAACCAGACGACCGGCGAAGTCGTGTGGACGTACGAAGCCGACGGACAGGTCAACGGCTGGCCCGCGGTTGCCGGTGACCTGGTCGTGTGGCCGATCGGTTTCGGCGACGACCCGCACTTTCTCGCGCTGCGGCTGAACGCCGGGAGCTAACGTCCGGCTGGTGCCGGTACCGCAGACGGTCGACGAGCAGCTCGCCCTTCTCGAGCACGGTCTCCAACCCCGGGCGGAACGCCCGGCGCGGGTCGTCGTCGTCGGCGCCGGGATGGCGGGTCTGGTTGCCGGTTCGGAGCTGCTGCGCGCCGGCCACGACCCGGTGATGCTCGAAGGCTAGCAGCGCGTCGGCGGCCGGATCCTCACGCTGCGCGAGCCGTTCGCGCCCGGGTTGTGGGCCGAAGCCGGCGCCATGCGCCTCCCGCGGTCGCATCGCCTCACGATGGCGCTCATCGACCGCTACCAACTGCCGACGCAGCCGTTCACAATGGACAACCCCGAGGCGTACTGCATGTTCTGCGGCGTGCGAGCGCGGCGTCGCGAACTTGCCGCTGATCCGTACGCGCTCGGGTTCGAGGTGTCCGAGCACGAGCGCGAGCGCGCCATCGCCGACCTCTGGACCGCCGCGCTCACACCGTTCTCGCAGCGCCTGCGCGTCGAGGGCGACACCGCGTGGGAACAGATCGCGGCCGAGTACGACCAGTACGCGGTCCGCGAGTTCCTCGAGCTGCAGCAGTGGTCGGAAGGGGCGATCGAGATGTTCGGTCTCCTGTTCAACCAGGAAGCGTTGATGAACTCGTCGTTCCTCGAGCTTCTGCGCGAAGAGCTCGGCGACTACTACACGAACCTCACGTACCTCGACGGAGGCACAGATCTCCTCCCCCGGGCGTTTCTCCCCGAGCTCGGGAGCCGGATCCGCTTCGGGGCGAAGATGCTGGCGCTCGAACAGGGCGGCGACGCCGTCACCGTGCACTACCGCACCGGTGCGGGCCGATTCTCGGTGACCGGCGACTACGTGATTCTGGCGGTGCCGTTCCCGGTACTCCGCCACGTCGAGGTCGCGCCCGCGTTCTCACGCGCCAAGCAGCGGGCGGTCCGTCAACTGCACTACGACGCCTCGGCCAAGGTGTTTCTGCAGTTCCGGCGCCGCTTCTGGGAGGACGACGACGGCATCGTCGGCGGTGGCACCGTGACCGACCTGGCCGTGCGAAACGTGTATTACCCCGACCACGGGCGCGCCACCGGCCGCGGCGTCGTGCTCGCGAGCTACACGTGGGGCGAAGACGCGCAACGGTGGGGCTCGCTGTCAGCGGGGGAGCGGATCACGCAGGCGCTCGAGGACGTGGCCCGCATTCACCCGCAGGCGCCCGAGGAATTCGAGGTCGGCGCCTCGAAGATGTGGCACGACGACGAATTCGCCGGCGGCGCCTTCGCCCTCTTCGACCCCGGCCAGCAGACGTTGCTCTACGACGCCATCGTGTCGCCCGAGGGCCGGGTGCACTTCGCCGGCGAGCACGCGTCGCTCGCGCACGCGTGGATCCAGGGCGCCATCGAATCGGGAGTTCGCGCCGCTGCCGAGGTCCACGAGACCGCGATCAGGTAGGCGTGCCGGTCCAGACGGCGAAGCGGGCACCCTGCGGGTCGCTGACGACCGCAACCCGCCCGCCGTTCGGGATGTCGGACGGGGGCATGTCGACGCCGCCGCCCTTCGACCCGACCAACGCGGCGGCGCCGTCACAGTCGGAGACCCCGAAGTACGTGAGCCAGTGCGGCGGCGCGTCGCCGAAGCGCTCGTCCATCGTCAGCATTCCGGCGACGACCCGGTCTTCGTCCAGGTACTCGGTGTAGTGGCCGTCGCCCTTCACATCGGCGCTCCATCCGAACAGGCCGCAATAGAACTCGGCCGCTCGGCCGGGATCGCGCGTTGCCAGTTCGGCCCACGAGAACGCACCGGGTTCGTTGACGACGCGTGAACCGATCGCCTTGCGTGCTTGCCAAAGCGCGACGGCGGCACCGGTGGGATCCTGCAGAACTGCCATGCGGCCCGATTCCATGACGTCGACCGGCGCTCCGGTCAGCGAACCGCCCAGTGCGGTGATGCGCGACGCGGTGTCGTCGACGTCGTTCACAGATACATAGAGGAGCCAGTGCGGCGGCGCGTGACGCTGGTCGCCGCGCTGCTCGTACATGCCGGCGACGCTGCGGTCGCGAAGATGGGGGATGACGTAGACACCGCCGTCGGGCAGCGGTCCTTCGTTGAATTGCCAGCCGAACAGGTCGCCGTAGAACGCCCGGGCCGCGGCGATGTCGGTGGTGGCCAGCTCGACCCAGCAGGGCGTGCCCAGCACGTACTTGTCGAGGTCGACCATCTCCACGTCCCGGTTCGGTGGGTGACAATTCTATTCCTCTCGCCGTTCCGCGAGTTCGTCCCGCAGTGCGTACAGGATGGGAAGGCCGCGGTGGTCCTTCGGTCGATTGGCCGTCTCCTTCGAGCGGATGATGTCGTCGAGCGAGGCGACCTTGACGCGTATGCCGTCGACGTCGTATACGACGGCGTTGCTGACCAGGTCCTCATACCCGTCGCTCGCCGCGGGCTTGAAGCTGATGTCGAAGTCGCCGAACCGGGTCACCAGGTTCACCATTGCCGCGCGCCCGAGAAAGTGGCGATCGGCAGCGAAGGGAACACCTTCGGGCTCCGCATAGGTCCTGATGCGCGCATCCATCTCGCGCAGCGCCGCCGCCAAGCGGTCGAGGTTCTCCGGATCTGGATCCGGGCAGATGTCGGCGTCGTTCGTGTTGACGGGCGCGCCGTGGAGCACCCCGGCCAAGCCGCCGATGAGCACATACCGCACCTCGTGCTCGTCCAGGACCCGGACGATTGTCTCAGGTTGAAGCGGTTCCGGCATCTGCCGACTCGAGGCGGCGGGCGGAGGTCAAGAAGCGATTGACGTTCTCGACGGTGCGGAACCTTTGTGCCGGCGTCATGGCCACGGCCTCACGGATCTGTGCGCGGTCTTCGTCGTCGTGGCGCCGGAAGACGAGGTCCGCTTCGAAGCCGCAGGCCTGGAGGATGCGGGCGAGGGTCGCGACCCGCGGCGAGTCCTGGCCCCGCTCCCATCTCGAGATCACCGATTGGCTGGTGTCGAGTCGGTCGGCGAGCTCGGCCTGACTCAGCCCGGCGATGCCACGGGCGTCCCGGATCAGGGCGCCGGTGCCGAGGCGGCTGAGGGTCTCGCGGGCTGGCCGATCTCGGGGCACGCCACAGCGTATCAGCTATGAGGTGAGAGCGGTACCGCTCTGACCGAGAAGGAACTCCGCGAGGCGGTCGTGATGCCAGTCGCTCGCGCCCATCCAGTGCTCCGAGGCGACGGCCCGCCGGAGGAAGAGGTGAAGGTCGTGCTCCCACGTGTACCCGATGCCGCCGTGGATCTGGATGCTGTCCTTGACCGCCCGCATCGCGGCGGTGCCGGCGGCGGCCTTGGCGACGTGGGCGGCACGGAAGCGCTCGGCGTCGCCGGCGACGAGCGCCATCGCGGCGTACTGCACCGCGCTGGCGGCCCGCTCGATATCGAGCGACATGTCGGCGAGCTTGTGTTGGATGGCCTGGAACGAACCGATCGGCACGTCGAACTGGTAGCGCTCCTTGGCGTAGGCGAGCGTCATGTCGAAGAGGCGCCGAGCCGTGCCGACAATCTCGGCCGCCAGTGCGGTCGTCGCGAGCGCGAGCCAGGCGTCGCACTCGTCCGGCGCGATGGGCGTGCCAGACGCGGCCAACGACGAGGTGTCCACCTCGAACATCCGCCGGGAGGCGTCGAGCATCTCGACCCTGCGAATCGGCAGGGCACTCGCCTCGACGAGGGCCACCGCCGGCGCGCCGGTGACGACCGCGACGTAGTCGATCCGGTCGGCCTCGGGCACGAATGTCTTCACCAGCTCGTCGTTCGGGCGCCAGATGCCGTCGTTGCCGGCCACCGCGACAGTTCCGGTGATCTCGCCGTGGAGCGCAGCCGGTGCCAGCTCGTGGTCGAGCGCGCCGAGCAGCGGCGTGAACAGCACCGTCGTCGCGAAGAAGGGTCCCGGCACCGCCGCATAGCCCGTCTCGTCGACGAACAGGCACAGATCGGTGGCGGGGCCGCCCGCGAGCCCGGCGAACTCGCGGAGGTGCGCGCTCAGCGCATCGGACGCCGACGGGTCGTCGATGTGCGCGCGAACAACTGACGGTGGGCACTCGTTGGCGAGCAGCGTGCGCGCGGTCGCACACAGCAGCTCTTGATCGGCGGTCGGCGTGAAGTCCATCAGGCCCGCGGGAGCCCGAGCACGCGCTGGGCGATGATGTTTCGCTGGATCTCGCTGGTGCCACCGGCGATGGTGTTGGCGAAGCTCATGAACAAGCCCTCCGACCAGCGGCCCTGCTCCTCGCCGCGATCGGAGTCGGTGACGGCGCCGTACGCGCCTTGGATCGCCATCCCGACTTCGAAGCAGCGCTTGCCCATCTCCGACGTTGCCAGCTTGAGGTACGAGTGCTCGGGTGCGCCGCGCCCCTGCGCGAAGGACGCGAAGCCCTTGTACCCGAGGGCGCGCAGCGACGCGGCGCGCTCGTAGAGCGTCGCCAATTCGCGGCGCACGATCGGGTCGTCGGCGAGCCCGCGGCGGCGAGCGAGTGCGACCAGGCCGGCGACGGTCCGCTCGAGTCGGGCGACACCTTCGACCCACAACCCGGCCCGTTCGTGCGCGAGTGAGCCCTGTGTGATCCGCCATCCGTCGTTGAGGCCGCCGACGAGATTGTCGGCGGGGACCTCGACGTCGGTGAAGAACACCTCGGCGAAACCGGCGACGCCGTTGAGGTGGCGCAGCGGCCGAATATCGATGCCGGGGGTGTCCATGTCGAGGATCAGGAGGCTGATGCCCTTGTGCTTGGGGGCGTCGGAGTCGGTGCGGACGTACAGGAAGCATTTCTCCGCCCACATCGCGTACGACGTCCACACTTTCTGACCGTTGACGAGGAAGCGGTCGCCGTCGAGCGTGGCCCGGGTCTGCATACCGGCGAGGTCGGAGCCGGCGTTCGGCTCGCTCATGCCGATGCACCAGATCGTGTCGCCGCGGATAGCGGCGGGCACGAGCGCACGCTGGTCGTCGGTCCCGAAGTCGAGGAGGCTCGGCGCGACGATGGCGTACCCGGGGAAGTGCATCGAGCGGGGAATGCCCCGCTTGGCGAGCTCCTCGAGGTACACGAGGGTCTGGACCGGTGTGGCGTCGCGCCCGCCCAGCTCAGCCGGGTACGCGGGGATCATCCACCCGTTGTCGAACAGCGTTGCCTGCCACCGCTTCGACCACTCGGGGATGACGTCGAACTCGAGGCTGCGTTCGGCGGCGTAGTCGAAGCCGTCGGCGATCTCAGGCGGCGTGCGCTCGTCGAGGAATGCGACCAGTTCGGCACGGAACGCCTCTTCCTCGGGCCCCCAGGCCAGCTTCATGCGTGAATCCCTTTCCCGCGTCCGCCGGCGAACCCTGACGGCGCCGTCAGGATCCTACCGCCCGCTCACGCGCGCG
>JBOGFL010000364.1:0-1576 GCA_050743285.1 Acidimicrobiia bacterium | reverse complement strand
GGCGCCGACATGGTGATGGTCAAGCCTGCCCTCACGTATCTCGACGTGATCGCGGCGGTGCGCGCCGCCGTCGATGTGCCGGTGGCGGCGTACCACGTGAGCGGCGAGTACGCGATGGTGAAGGCGGCCGCCGAGCAGGGTTGGCTCGACGGCGACGCGGTCGCGCTCGAGCACCTCACCGCCGTCCGCCGGGCCGGCGCCGACTTCGTGCTCACGTACTTCGCACGCGAGATCGCCGAACGCCTGAACGGCTGAACCGTGGGCGAGTCCCTGTTCGACCGGGCGCAGGCGCGCATCCCCGGCGGTGTGAACTCACCGGTGCGCGCGTTCCGTGCCGTGGGCGGCGAGCCGTTCTTCGTGGCCCGGGGCGAGGGCGCGTACCTCGTCGACACCGACGGCAACCGGTACGTCGACTACGTGCAGTCGTGGGGCGCGTCGATCCTCGGTCATGCCCACCAGAAGGTCGTTGAGGCGGTGCAGCGGGCGGCCGCCGACGGCACGTCGTACGGCGCGCCGACCGCGCGTGAGGTCGAGCTGGCGGAGACGATCTGCGAGCGGGTGCCGTCGATCGAGAAGGTGCGCTTGGTCAACTCGGGCACCGAGGCGGCGATGACCGCGGTGCGGCTTGCTCGCGGCGCGACCGGCCGGGCCAAGGTGCTGAAGTTCGCCGGCTGCTACCACGGCCACCTCGACGCGCTCCTCGTCGAGGCCGGAAGCGGCGTCGCCACGTTCGGGCTGCCAGGCTCGGCGGGCGTGACCGCGGGCGCGGCCGGCGACACGGTGGTGGTTCCGTTCAACGATCTCGACGCCGTCACCGCCACGCTCGCCGAGCACGGCGACGACGTGGCCGCGGTGCTGGTGGAGCCGGTGGCCGCCAACATGGGCCTGGTCCCGCCCGCGTCCGGGTTCCTGGCCGGCCTGCGCCGAGCGTGCGACGAGCACGGCGCGCTGCTCGTGTTCGACGAGGTGATCACCGGCTTCCGGGTCGGGCCCGCCGGCGCGCAGGGGCGGTTCGGCGTCACTCCCGACCTCACGATGCTGGGCAAGGTCGTGGGCGGCGGCCTCCCGCTGGCCGCGGTCGGAGGGCGGGCGGAGGTGATGGACCACCTGGCACCGGTCGGCGACGTGTACCAGGCGGGCACCCTGTCGGGGAATCCGCTCGCCACCGCCGCCGCGCTCGCGGCGCTGGCGCTCCTCGACACGGCCGCCTACGACGAGCTCGAGCAGAAGGCCACCACGCTGGCCGACGGCCTCGCCGGCGCCCTCGGCGCCGAGGCACCGGTCCAGGTGCCGCGCGTGCACACCCTGTGCGGGCTGTACTTCGCGGCGGCGCCGGTCGGCGACTACGACGAAGCCCGCCAAGCCGACCACGACGCCTACGCGCGCTTCTTCCACCGCATGCTCGACGCCGGCCACGCCTTCGCGCCGAGCGGCTACGAGGCGGTATTCGTGAGCCTCGCCCACTCCGACGCCGACCTCGACCGCACGATCGACGCCGCCGCGACGTAGCCGGCGAGGACGACGAGCCCGACGACCTCGGCCGTGACCGCGACCTTGGCGTCGGAGGTCCATATGC
>JBOGFL010000363.1:0-3477 GCA_050743285.1 Acidimicrobiia bacterium | reverse complement strand
GGCCCGTCGGGTAGAGGCCATGACCGAAGAGACCGACCTCGGCGTGCTCGCGATCACCCACTACGCCCGGCTGCTCGGTGAGTTGCGTGCCGACCGCGTGCACGTGCTCATGGGCGGCCGGGTGGTTGCCAACGGAGGTCCCGAGCTCGCCGACGATCTCGAACGGCTCGGATACGAAGGCCTCGCCTTGGAGCTCGGCGTCGAGGAGCTCACCGTCGAAGGGCCGCGCGAAGAAGCCGACCCGTTCGCCGATCCGACCATCGACTCGAACCCGTTCCAGGACCCGCTGGCCTAGCCTGCGCGCCATGCCTTTCGGAGCGGAGACCACCAGCGACGAAGTCCTCGACGGCGTCGATCTCACCGGCACACGCGTGCTCGTCACCGGCGCCTCCGCGGGCCTGGGGCGGGAGACGAGTCGGGCCCTCGCCGCCCACGGCGCCCGCGTCATCATGACCGCCCGTGACCGGGCCAAGGGCGAGGCCGCCGCGGCCGCCATCCGGGAGCATCTTCCCGACGCCGACCTCGAGCTACGCGAGGTCGACCTCGCCTCGTTGGCGAGCGTGCGTTCGTTCACCGATGCCTTTCTCGCCGACCACGACCAGATCGACGTCCTCATCGCCAACGCCGGGGTCATGGCGTGCCCATTCGGACAGACGGTCGACGGGTTCGAGACCCAGCTCGGCACCAACCACCTCGGGCATTTCGTGCTGGTGAACCGGCTCGCCCCGGCGCTCACCACGGGAGCCCCGTCGCGGCTCGTCATGCTGTCGTCGCGGGGCCACCAGCGGTCCGACGTCGACCTCGACGATCCCGGCTTCGAGAAGTCGCCCTATGACAAATTCGGGGCCTACGGGCGATCGAAGACCGCCAACGTGCTGTTCGCGGTCGCCTACGACACCCGTCACCGCGACGAGGGCACTCGTGCCTTCGCGGTGCATCCGGGCGTGATCGTCACCGAGCTCGGCCGCCACCTCGTCCCCGCCGACCTCGATGAAATGCGGTCGCGGATGCCGCGCGGCGGTGCCGGCATGACGTTCAAGTCGGTCGAGGCCGGTGCCGCCACCTCGGTGTGGGCGGCGACCGCCCCCGAGCTCGACGGTCAGGGCGCGAAGTACCTCGAAGACTGCGGAGTCGCCGACGTCGTCGACACGCCGGGAACCTCCGGCGTGCTCAGCTACGCCGTCGATCCGGCGCGCGCGGACGCGCTGTGGACCTGCTCCGAGGAAATGGTCGGCGAACGGTTTCCGTCCGCCGGTTGAGATCGGGCGGCGACGGCGCCCGGATCAGATCGGGCGAACGCGCTGCGCCTCTTCGCCCTTTCGGCCCGGGCCGACGTCGAATTCGACCTTCTGGCCCTCTTCGAGGCTCTTGTAGCCGGTGCCCTCGATCGACGAGAAGTGCACGAAGACGTCGTCGCCGTCCTCGCGCGAGATGAAGCCGTAGCCCTTCTCGGCGTTGAACCACTTGACGGTACCTGTTGCCATTACCTGTTCCTTCGTATCGGGTGTATCGGGATGAACGCCGAGATCGGCGAGATGATGCTACGCCGGTTGGACCGCTCGCGCGCTACGCGGGCGGTGCGGCGGGATCGGGGATGGGCTCGCCCGGCGGCGGGATCGCGGGCGGCTCCTCGGGGGGAGGCCCTCCGCCGCCTCCGCCGCCGATGTTTTCCACCGAGAGGATCTGTGCGTCCTGGCCGCCGATCACGTACACCGGGTCACCTTCGTGGACGAGCGTGTGGAAGTACTCGGCGATGTGCATCGGGATGCGTGTGCAGCCGTGGGACGCCGGGTACGGAGGAACGTCCTGGTACCCGTGCACCGCGATTCCCTTGTTGAAATAGAACGGGTTGTACAGCTCGCCGAGCACGCCCTCGTGCCAGCCGTTGTAGAAGAAGTAGTAGGTGTAGCGGCCCGACGGTGTAGTCGCGACCTCGCAGATCCGCTGCGTCGGGTTGTCCTTCGGCGTGTTGTAGCAGTACGACGCGCCCGACGCGGTCGAGACCGTCGTGATGAGGCGGGGCTGGTAGTTCTCGTACAGCGTCAGCACCTGGCCGGTGACGTCGATCTCGGTGCGGTTGGGCTCGGCGTCGGGGTAGTGCGGCTGCGGGTACTGGAACGTCTCGAGGAACACGCGCTGGGCCTCGGTGAGCGTCCCGGTGATCGGAACGCCCTGGAACTTCTGGAGAGCCTGGACCGCATACGTCATCTCCGGACCGAAGTAGCCGTCGACGGCACCCGGATCGAAATGCAGGTCGGCGAAGCGCTGCTGATACGCGGTGACGACCTCTCCGCTCGCACCCTCCGACAGCGGCGTGAACAGCGGCGGCAAGCTCACCGGCTTCGGTTGGATGATCTTGGTGGGCGGCGGTGGGGGCGCGGTCGTCGTGGTTGTCGTCGTCGACGTGGTGGTGCTCGAGGTCGTCGTGGTCTCGGGCTCGGCTTGCTGGGTCGTCGAGTCCTCGCGCAGCAGTGCGCCGACGGTGATCACCGCCGCGATCGCGCCCAGGGAAGCACCCAGGCTCAGGAGGACTTGCAGACGCCGGCCCATGGAAAGTGGAGTGGCTCATGTTACCCGTGGGGCCGGGGCCCGCACCCGCGGCGCCGTGTAGGGTCCGGAACGCCGCTACGGCGGCATGAAGCGACGAACCGGAAGGGGGCCCGGGGTGCGGTTCTTCAGCTTCCATCTCATGCCCTATCCCGAGCTCGACCCCGCCTACGAGGGCCCGGCCTGGGTGACCTGCCCGAACCGCCTGTACGACCCGAATCTCGGCCACGGGCTCTACAACCGCTATCTCGACGAGCTCGTCTACGCCGACGAGATCGGCTTCGACGGCATCTGCGTCAACGAGCACCACCAGAACGCCTATGGGAACATGCCGTCCCCGAACCTGATCGCCAGCATCCTCGCCCGCCAGACAACGCGGGCGAAGATCGCAGTCGTCGGCAACGCCCTCCCGCTGTACGACCCGCCGACCCGTGTCGCCGAGGAGTTCGCCATGATCGACGTGATCAGCGGTGGTCGCCTGATCGCGGGAATGGTGGTCGGCGGCGGCCCGGAGTACTACTCGTTCTCGGTGAATCCCGCGCACGCGCGGGAGCGCTTCCAGGAAGCGCACGACCTGATCGTGCGCGCGTGGACCGAGCCGGGACCGTTCGAGTTCATCGGCAAGCACTTCCGCATCCGGTACGTGAACCCCTGGCCGCGGCCGATCCAGCAACCTCATCCCGAGATCTGGATCCCGGGGGCCGGCTCGGTCGAGACGATGGAGTTCGTCGCCCGGCACAAGTACGCGTACATGGGCATCCCGTACTGTCACTTCGACGTTTTCAAGCGATACTTCTCGATGTTCCGCGACGCGTGCTCGGCCGAGGGCTACGAGGCCGACCCGCTCCAGTACGGCTGGCTGCTTCCGATCTACGTCGCCGAGACCGACGCACAGGCGCGGGGGGAGTACGAGGAGCACCTCTGGTACTT
>JBOGFL010000362.1:0-3100 GCA_050743285.1 Acidimicrobiia bacterium | reverse complement strand
CGCCGAGGGCGTGCGCCTCGGGCGGTCGTTGGGCACCGACGGTCTCGAGTACGAGTACCAGCGCGACGTCGAGGCGTTCTTCCGTCACTCCCCTGCCGTCGTGAGGGAGTCCTGATGGCGTTCCTCGGCGTCGAACGCCGGGACCGGATTGCGGTGCTCACCCTCGACGACCCCGACCGGCGCAACGCGATGAGCGGGGCGATGGTCAAGGAGATGACCGCCGCCTTCGACGAGCTCGAAACCGACGCGGAGATCGGCGCCGCGGTCATCACCGGCGCGCCCCCCGCGTTCTGCTCGGGCGCCGACCGCGCCGATCTGGCCACGGGCGTACACGACGTGCGCTCGATCTACGAGGGCTTCCTCCGGGTGCGACGCTCGTCGCTCCCGACGGTGGCGGCAGTGAACGGTCCCGCGGTCGGTGCCGGCTGCAACCTCGCGCTCGCCTGCGACGTGCGCCTGGCCTCGCCCGCGGCGCGCTTCGATCCCCGGTTCCTGAAGCTCGGCCTCCACCCCGGCGGCGGCCACACCTGGATGCTCGAACGCCTCGGCGGCCCGCAGACCGCAGCCGCGATGGTGCTGTTCGACGAGGTGCTCGAGGGCGAGCAGGCGGCGACACGAGGATTGGCGTGGCGGTGTGTGCCGGAGGGCGCGCTGGTCGACGAGGCGGTGGCACTGGCGGGCCGGGCGGCCGACGCGCCGGGCGAGCTCGTGGCTCGCATCAAGGACACCCTCGGGCACTTGGCGTGGATGGAGTCGTTCGACGACGCGGTCGCCGCCGAGCTCGACGCCCAGCAGTGGTCGTTCGGTCAGCCGTGGCGTCACACCGAGCCGAGCGCACCGAAGAGGAAGTCTCGAACCGGCGACGGCTCGGGCATCTCCGATCCTCCTACGTGAGGAACTTGGTGACGAGGTCGGCGCGGCGTGCTTCCCACTCCTCGGCCGTGAGGCCGTACCGGACGTGGTCTTCGTAGATCCCGCCGATCTGGAGAAAGCCACGAGCCGTACCTTCCTCGCGCAGGCCGAGCTTCTCCACCACCCGGCGGCTGGCCTGGTTGCGGGGCACGATCGCGATCTCGATCCGATGCAGCCCCAGCGTCTCGAACGCGTACTGCAGGCCGAGCGCCACGCCTTCGGGGACGAGCCCGCGCCCGGCGTGCTCCTGGTCGACCCAGTAGCCGATGTACGCGGATTGGAACGGACCCCGCTGCACGTTCCCGATGCTGACTTCGCCGACGAACGGCCCCTCCCGCAGGAACATCCCGAAACCGTGGGCGGTGCCGAAGTGGCGCTGGCGCTCCCAGGCGCCACAGCGGGCCCGGAACGCGTCGCGGTCATGAACGGGATTGGCTGCGCCGGGGTCGGGACGCGGCTCCCAGGGGTCGACCCAGCCGCGGTTGCGTAGGCGTACGTTCCGCCAGGCCTCGAAGTCACGTGCGTGCAGCGCCCGTAGGTACACGCGCGGCCCGACCAGCATCGGAGGTTGCTCGCCACCCACGGCAGGTGAGATTAGATGCGTTCTCGGTAGGGTGAACCGGTGGCGGAGACGCGTACGAAGACGTCTGACCTGCTCGTGTGGCTCGACCTGGAGATGACCGGGCTCGACGTCGAGCGGGACTCGATCGTCGAGATTGCCGTGCTCGTCACCGATGCCGACCTGAATCCCGTCGACGACGGCGTCGACCTCATCGTGCGCCAGCCGCCCGAGGCTATGGCCGGGATGAGCGACTTCGTGCGGGAGATGCACACGAAGTCCGAGCTGCTTCCGGCGATCGCGGCGTCGACCATCGACCTCGAGACGGCCGGGAAACAGGTGCTCGAGTACGTGCGTGGCCACGTGCCGGAGGCCGGCACCGCACCGCTGTGCGGGAACTCGATAGGCGTCGACCGGCGGTTCCTGGCCCGCTACCTGCCCGAGCTCGACAACTACCTGCACTATCGCAGCGTCGACGTCTCGTCGTTCAAGGAACTCGCGCGCCGCTGGTACCCGCAGGCCTACAAGAAGCGGCCGGACAAGGCCGAGACCCACCGCGCCCTCACCGACGTGCACGAGTCGATCAACGAGCTCCGGTACTACCGCGAGGCGGTCATGAGGCCCGCCGAGCCGGCGCCGAGTTAACCGCTCTCGGTTCGCCGGGCGGCACCCGCCGGTGAGACTCAGGCCACGAGGCTCCGGATCAGGCCGTCGAGGATGTCGGCCTCGGAGACGAGCATCTCGTCGAACTCGAGGACCCGCATGACCGTGACGAGGATGGCGGTGCCGCCCACGATCACGTCGACCCGCTCGGGGTCGAGGCCGGGATTGTGGCGTCGCTGCTCGGCGGACTCGGTGGCGAGAGTGCGGAACACGTCCTCGGCCGCCTCCCGGGTGAGCCGGAAGTGGTGGGTTCGGACCGGGTCGTAGCCGCCGAGCTCGATGGCGGCCACGGTCGTGATCGTGCCCGCCAGACCGATGAGGGTGGCGGCCTGGCGCGCCTGCGGGACGGCCCGCTCGACATCGGCCAGGTGGTCGCGCACCACCGAGACCGCGGCAGAGAGCTCCTCGGGCTGGGGCGGGTCGGAGCCGAGGAACTGCTCGGTGATCCGCACGCACCCGATGTCCAGCGAGATCAGGCCTTCCGGCTCCTTGCTCCCGACGACGAACTCGGTGGAGCCGCCGCCGATGTCAACCACGAGATACGGCGCGGGGGCGTCGAGCCCGGTGGTCGCGCCGAGGAAGCTGAGCCGGGCCTCGTCGGTGCCGGCGAGGAGCTCGGGCTCGACGCCGAGCGCCTCCTTGACCGCCCGGAAGAAGTCGTCCCGGTTCTCGGCGTCGCGGGCCGCGCTCGTCGCGGTGGCGCGCATCCGCGCGACACCGTGTTCGTCGAGCGCCTCGCGGTAGTCGGCCAGGACATCGACCGTGCGTTTGATCGCATCGGGATGGAGGCGGTGGGAAGCGTCGACGCCCTGCCCGAGGCGGGTGATGACCATGCGCCGGTCGAGCGGGTGCGGGGCCGCGCTCGGGTCGGCGTCCGCATCGGCGATGAGAAGCCGGGTCGAGTTGGTCCCGATGTCGACGGCGCCGTACCTCACCGTCGCTCCTCGAGCCGCGCCTCGACCCAGC
>JBOGFL010000361.1:0-19123 GCA_050743285.1 Acidimicrobiia bacterium | reverse complement strand
GGAGACAGGTGCCCACCCCCTGGAACCCTCGTTCGCGAAGCGAGCGGATGCCGAGAACGGCGTTTCGCTGTCGGCGGGGGAGCATGCCGTGTCGTTCACCCTTGAACAGGCCGCGCCCGTGAAAGCGGTGACGGATCGCTCGGAGGGTTCGAAAGTCGATGACGTTCTGCGTCTGGACGACATCGCTCCGGGCGTCGACCTCGAGTACGAAGTCGAGACGGGTGGGGTCAAAGAGACCCTCATCCTGAGGGCGAAGCCCCGAGCATCCGCGGAATGGAGCTGGCGCCTGGACGTCGGCGACCTCGTTCCGGTTCTCGGTGAGGACGGGCTGTTGCAGCTTTTGGATGCCACCGGTGCGGTCGCGATGCACGTCCCCACACCCGTCGCCTGGGATTCATCAGGTGTCGAGGGGGAGCGTTCCGATGCGTTGATCAACCCCGAAGTGCGTCTGGAGCAGGTCGAGGGGAGTATCTGGCGGTACGCGCTCGCGGTCGACGGTGCTTGGCTGAAGGATGCGGAACGCGAGTATCCGGTCTACATCGATCCCACGGTGCAGATCGGTCCCTCGTATCTGAAGTCACTGAAGTCCGACGGCGCGGTCTTCGTGAATCAGTCGCACGTCGGCAACACCCGTCAGAACAACACGAACGTGTTCTGGCGGACATACGAGATCTTCAATGCGAGTGCTGCGCTCGGCAAGTTCGTCGGCAACACCCAGATCGCGGTCGCGTACGACGGGCTCGGGGTCACGACTCCGCAACTGGGAAACGTGTACTCCTCCACCGGGGAATGCTTCACCTGTCTGTATCAATGGCTCGACGACTACTCGATCGGCTCGGACGGCGTCTGGACCGATGGCTCGGGAGTCGCGACGAACACGGCCAACCACATCAAGATTGGCCTGTCGAACGTCGCCTTCGTCATCAGCGGAAATGAGACGGCCTCGGTCTACAGCCACAAGCGCGTGGCGACTGCGTTTTACATGGAGTACTGGGACTATCCGTCGGTGTCGCAGGTCTCCCCGGCGGACGGCGCGACAGGTCAGTCGACGACTCCCACACTCTCGTTGACCGGGGCGAGTTACTCGCCGCACTCAGCTGCTACCGCATTCAAGTTCGCGGTGTCGGCGAGCGCCGACATGAGCTCTCCCGTTTGGACGGCCGAGACGACCTCGTCGCAGGTGACCGTTCCCGAGGGCAAGCTTCTCCCCGGCGTCACCTACTACTGGCAGGGTAAGGTGTACGACGCGCACAACACGTGGGCGGGGCAGTCCACGGAGCGGGCGACCGGCGTGCGGACCCTCACCACTCAGGCGCCTCCGCCCACTCCTCCTGAAACGACGGCGTCTCCGGGGAACTCTGCGGGAGCAGCCGAGACCATCGTCACGCTCACGCCGACGCTGCAAGTGGATTCCGTCGTCGACCCCGACGGCATTCCGGCCGGTGGCACGGTGAAGTACGAGTTCAAGATCGCCACGGGCTCAGACGGGAAGTCGGGCGCCGTGTTCACGTCGGGGCTGCTGACGCCTGACCCTGACGGGAAGGTGCGCTGGACGGTCCCGCCCGGCACGTTGCGGGATGGGAACATCTACTCGTGGGTCGTGCAGCCCACGGATGGAGTGGGCAAGAACACGACACCGGCGTGGGTGAAGAAGGTCAAGGTCGACCTGCGTCTCGGAGCATCGGGTCCCTCCCCCTTCGACACGACAGGACCTGTGACGGTCAATCTCGCGAACGGCAATGCGAATCTGTCGTTCTCCTCGCCGTTGGTGAGCACCCTGGGCGGCCCGATGGGAATGTCGTTCAGTTTTAACTCTCAGTCGGAGGGCGTCTCGAACAGGGGGCTGACGGGTTCGTACTTCAGCGCCAAAGACGAGCTGGGGAACATCCCGACGTCCCCGGCGGGATACACCTTCGCAGGTAAGACGCCTCTCATGGTGCGGACGGATTCTGCGATCTCGTTCGACTGGCCGACGGGTTCGCCGGGGCCGGCGCTTGCGGACGACTACTTCATGGCGCGGTGGACCGGGTTCGTCCGGGTGCCGCACGCATCGTCCCAGTGGAGATTCGGGGTGCGCCACGACGACGGGGTGAAGCTTCGGGTCGACAACGCGACGATTCTCGACAAGTGGGTGGGAGGTGCGGCAGGGCTCGAGTGGTCGACCAATCAGAACCTGTCGACCGGCGAGGTGCCGATCCAGCTCGACTACTACGAGGTCACGGCGGGCGCCTACGTCGAACTGTGGGCCGACGATCTCGCCGACAGCGAGGGCCCAGTCATCGTTCCTGCGTCGTGGTTCACGACGCAGCGGTCGCCGATGCGAGAGGGATGGTCGGCGTCGACAGCGATCGCCGGCGATGCCACCGCGTGGGCGCGAGCGTCGATCGAGTCGCAGGCGATCGTCCTGACCGATGTCACCGGGGGTGCGCACACCTATACGCGAACGTCATCGGGCGGTTACACCCCGCCCGCGGGAGAGTATGGCGTCGTCTCCCTCGACAACACGGGTCGAGTCGTCTTCACCGACGAGGGCGGAACGGTCTATCAGTTCACGGCGGGCGGCGCCGTGGAGTCGGCGACCTCAGTCGCTGATGGGCAGAAGCCGGCGGCGCCGGTGATGGTCTACAACTCCGACGGCACGGTCAAGGAGATCGTCGACCCTCTCTCCAAGGACGGGTCGACGTATCACCGCAAGGTGTCGTTCGTGTATCAGGATGCCGCGCAGACGCTCTGCCCGACCCTTCCTCCCAACTACTATCCGGCCCGCGCCGGGTCGTTGTGCAAGATCGTCTACCCGGCCCTGTCAGCGACGGACACTCCCGTGACGAACCTGTATTACGCGGGTGGTCAGCTGTGGATGATCGAGGATCCGGGCGGAGAGCGGACGGTCTTCAGATACGACAGCAACAACGTGCTGACGTCGGTCGTCGACTCCGCGGCCAATGACTATCTGCTCGCGCAACCGGTTCCCAGCGAATACGACCCGCCGGCGACGAACATCACCTACGCCGAGGGGAAGGTCGCATCAGTCCGGCTGCCTTCCGCCGATGGCGGACCGGCGCCGCGGATGAAGAAGGCCTACGCCTACGACGTTGCGGCGCGGTCCAGCACCGTCACGCTGGACGGTGTTCCCGATTCCACCAGCACGGTCTCCTACGACGCGGCCTGGCGTCAGGTGTCGTCGACGTCGCCGATGGGCGTCACGGCGACTCAGGAGTGGCACCCGACGAAAGACCTGGTGCTCTCGGCGACGAGTTCACTCGGACAGAAGTCGACGACGATCTACGACCCCGCCACGGACCGGTCGACGGATTCGTATGGACCGGCACCCGCAGCGTGCTTCCAGCAGAACGGTCGCCCGGTGTCGGACCCTGCAGGCACGAGTGGATGCGGCATCCTCCCCGCGCACTCGGCGACGACCTACGACAATGGCCTCCAGGGGTTGCAGGCGACCTACTACCCCAACCCGAACCTGGCTGGGAAGCCGGCTCTCATCGGCTTCGGCATCGGGGGCGCGGGAGGCGCGGTCGACCGCGATTGGGCCACCGGGTCGCCGGGAACGGGGATCGGTATCGACAACTGGTCGCTGCGCCTCACCGGTCTGGTGACGTTCCCTCAGGCCGGTCAGTACACGTTCGGCACCTACAGCGATGACGGCGCACGGGTCTGGGTCGGTGACACGTTGGTGTCCGATAAGTGGGAGCCAGGGCCCGCAGAGCGCTTCGGCGCCCCGATCACGGTCGCGGCAGGCGAGACCCGGCGCATCCGCGTCGAGTTCCGCGACGACACCTGGACGGCAACTCTGCAGCTCAAGTGGAAGACACCGTCTTCCCCGAGCGTCGGGGCGATCGTTCCCGCCACCGTGTTGCGTCCCGACTACGGTCTCGTCTCGCGCACGACGGCGGATGACTCGACGACTGCTCCCGGTGCGGTTGCTCCGTCCACGACGACGGCGATGACGTATCAGCATCCGTGGCTCGGTCAGGCGACGGCGGGAACCGTCGACCCTGATGGCCTCGCGCTGACGACCTCGACGACGTTCGAGCAGCCCGGTGCGGCGGGGTGGTTGCGGCGTCTGACGCGCACGCTTCCGGCAGGCGGTGCGGCTGGCGCTCCGGCGACGGCGAAGACCACGAGTACGTACTACGGCGACCTCGAGAACGCGCCGGCGGTGTGTGGCATCCCCTCGGGGACGAAGCAGTACGGCATGGCGAAGTCGACCACGGGGCCGACTCCCGCTTCGGGCGGTGCGATCACGACGGAGTACGCGTATGACGCGTGGGGCCGCGCTGTGGCGACGAAGTCGACCGGCGACACGGACTGGTCGTGTACGGGATACGACGCCCGCGGCAAGGTCGTGTCGTCGAAGATCGTCGGAGGGTCGGGGGTCGCGACGATCTCTAGTTCGACAACGGAGACCACCCGGGTGACGGGTGGTGGGTACACGACTGTCACGGGCGGGGTGTCGGTCGCGGGTTCGCCGAATGACTCGACGATCACGACGGTCAGTGACCTGCTTGGTCGCACCGTGAGCTACACGGATGTGTGGGGCGCGGTGACCACGCCCACGTACGATCCGGCTTCGGGTCGGGTGATGCAGATCTCGACGACTCCGGCTGGTGGTGCGGCGTCGGTGACGGCGTACACGTATGACGCGGACGGCAAGGTGAAGACGGTCGCGGTCGATGGGCAGCAGCTCGCATCGGTGTCGTATGACGCGTTGCAGCGGTTGAAGCAGATCACGTATCCGGACGGTTCTGCGCTGAACAGTGTGGGCCGGGACGCGGCGGAGCGGGTGATCGGCCAGGGATGGCTGGTCGGCGGGCAGGTCGTGTCGGATGCTGTGGTGCGTTCGCAGTCGGGGCGTGTGGTGAAACAGCAGTCGTCGATGGGTTCGACGTCGTATTCGTCGACGTACGGGTATGACACCGCGGGTCGTTTGGTGTCGGCCACCATTCCGGGGCATGAGTTCACGTATGGGTTCGGGTCGTCGGGTGGGTGTGGTCCGAATGCGGCGGCGGGGATGTCGGGGAACCGGACGGGTCTGACGGATGTGTGGACGGCTCCGGGGCAGGCTTCGGTGTCGACGTCGACGTCGTATTGCTATGACTGGGCGGACAGGTTGTTGTCGTCGTCGGTGACGGGGGCGATTCCGGGTGCGACGTCGGTGGCGGATGGTGTGGCGGTGTCGGAGATCGTGTATGACGTGCGGGGGAACACGGTTCGTCTGGGGGATATGCAGTTCTCGTATGACGCCGCGAACAGGCATGTGGGGACGACGTATGACGATGGCACGGCGGTGCGGATCGTGCGGGACGCGACCGGACGCATCGCCACACGCACCATCGATCCTGCGGGTGCGGATCCTGCGGTGACGACGAGCTATTTGTATGCGGCGGGTGGTGATGCGGCGTGGGGTCAGAAGTCGGGTGCGGACCTGACGCGGAGTGTCGGGTTGCCGGGTGGGGTGTCGTGGACGAATCAGGCCGGGGTGGTGACGTGGTCGTTCCCCGGGTTGGGTGGTCACGGCCTCGTGACCCGCACCGGCACCACGACCAGCGCGCTGATGTTGTGGGACCCGTTCGGTCAGCCCGTGGACCCGGTGACGTTCGCGATCGGTACCACGGCGTCGGATGACACCGGGCAGGTGGCGGGGAACACCCTGTGGCATCAGGGGGCGCTGAAGCCCGCGGAGTCGGCAGGTTCGGCGTTGGTGGTGGAGATGGGGGTGCGACTGTATGTCCCCGCCCTCGGCAGGTTCCTGCAAGTCGACCCCGTTGAAGGGGGCGTCGACAACGACTACGTCTGGCCCACCGACCCCATCGGGAGCAGCGACCTCGACGGCCAGTTCGATTGGTTGCTCGCCCTCGACATCGTGTCCACGGCAATTATGTTCATTCCTGGCGTTGGCACAGCAGCGGGACTCGCGATCAAGGGAGTCGCGCTTGGAGCACGACTAATAACCAGTGCAGTCAAGATGACTAAAGCAGGCGCGCACCTTGCGAACCTGGCCTCGAAGGTAAAACCGGTTATCGATGTGATTCGAAGGCCTGGAATGGCCCTGTATAATTCTCGCAAGTTCGGTGTTGACTCACCACGCTTTGGGAATTGGCAACTTGGAACACGCGGTGTGCCGGCTCGGCCCGGCGGGACAATGAACAATTTCAACCGACCAACGAACATGGGATGGCGAACCCACAATGGATACGCAAGGTTCGGAGTCTCTTCCAAATGGATCCCAATCGCTCGAGGCGGCGTAGGCAATCATGGCCATATCTATCTTTTCCGTGGACCTAACCTGCGGGGGCGATGATGATTAACGCGATTGAGGCAATGAAAGAAGTTGCCGCCGAGGTAAAGGCTGAATTCTCCGACTTCGTGCAAGTTTCATGGGAAGAAGGTTCGGGGGTTATTGAATTTTCGATTATAATGACGCCCAAATCTCCGGAAGCGGCGTCGATATCGTGGTTTACGATTGCAGGTACTTTCACGGTAAGTGTCTCCTCGCGCCTTGAGTGGCGGTCTGAAGAATGGATCGAGTACAAGGGTGACGATGATATTGACGTTGAGAAGGGAGTGGAATGGTCTCGAGAACTCATCTGGAGGATAATAGAATCCGGTGCTTTTTATGCCCGCTTTCGCTCCCCCTTTCCTGTCTTCGTTCGCCCTACTCAGGTGGCTGTAGGGGACGAGTTCTTCGATCGCCCGCACGAACGCCTGGAATCCTGGAAGCCATGGCGCTGAGCCGTGCCGAGCGCCGACTCGTTCGGTGAACAGCGCGGCGCCCGAGGGTGGGAAGAAGAAGTAGACCGCCCGAAGGGACGGGGCGGGTCGTTTGGTGTCGGCCACCATTCCGGGGCATGAGTTCATGTATGGGTTCGGGTCGTCAGGTGGGTGTGGTCCGAACTCGGCGGCGGGGATGTCGGGGAACCGGACGGGTCTGACGGATGTGTGGACGGCTCCGGGGCAGGCTGCGGTGTCGACGTCGACGTCGTATTGCTATGACTGGGCGGATCGGTTGTTGTCGTCGTCGGTGACGGGGGCGATTGCGGGTGCGACGTCGGTGGCGGATGGTTTGGCGGTGTCGGAGATCGTGTATGACGTGTGGGGGAACACGGTTCGTCTGGGGGATATGCAGTTCTCGTATGACGCGGCGAACCGGCACATTGGTACGACGTATGACGATGGCACGGCGGTTGTGATCGTGCGGGATGCGACCGGGCGTATTGCTTCGCGGACGATGGACCCGGCGGGTGCGGATCCGGCGGTGACGAACTACCTGTATGCGGCGGGTGGTGATGCGGCGTGGGGTCAGAAGTCCGGCGCGGACCTGACTCGGAGCCTGGGCTTGCCGGGCGGGGTGTCGTGGACGAACCAGGCGGGGACGGTGACGTGGTCGTTCCCCGGTTTGGGCGGCCACGGGCTTGTGACGCGTATAGGTGCGACGACGGGCGCACTGTTGCTGTGGGATCCGTTTGGTCAGCCGGTGGATCCGGTGTCGTTCGCGATTGGGACGGTGGCGTCGGATGACACCGGGCAGGTGGCGGGGAATACGCTGTGGCATCAGGGGGCGTTGAAGCCCGCGGAGTCGGCGGGGTCGGCGTTGGTGGTGGAGATGGGGGGGCGGTTGTATGTCCCCGCCCTCGGACGCTTCCTTCAAGTCGACCCCATCAAGGGCGGTGGAGCGAACGACTACTCCTGGCCCACGGATCCCATCAACGGACACGACCTCAGCGGGAAGAAATGGTCCATCGCTCCACGAGAAGACGGGGGAAGGAAGTCGGCACCGAAAGTCGTCAAACGCCAACTGAGCTATTTTAAGAGAATCGAGCTAAGTGCTGAACGATCGCGGAAGGCCCTCTGGGACAATAATCAGGGTCGTGAGTGGGATACGCTTGTGAGCGAAATCTCGAAAAAATCACAGGCGGGGATGGCTGGCAACGTTTGTTACCTGGCTTGCTTTGAGCTTGGAAATGATCACTTCGGCCTCGGTCTCGGCCCGAAGGCTTCTCTGGATGCTTCCCTGTTAGCGGGCGTGTCATTCGATGGGCCGAAGAACAGGACGACAGCGATAACAGGAAATTGTAGTGCCGCTTTTGGCGGCGGTGGCTACGTGGAAGTATCGGCCTATGGTGTAGACACCAGCGGTGTGGATGCTGCCTTTTCTTATGGGTTCGGTGGCGTTGTTGGGTTCGGGGCAGGCTGTGCTGTAATTATCAACTACTACTGGTGATGACAATGGATTCAAGTTGTGTCCCTGCGGGATTCTCCTACCTCATAGCCTTTGGCTTCGGAATGGCTGCAATCGTGCTCAGCTCCTGGCTGGTGTTGTATAAACGGGCCGTCTATCGCGAGGACTCCGGCCTCCAGCGTGGTTTGGCGAGATCGACACCTCTTTGGTGGACGGGAGCCATCGGTGTCGCAGCTCTTTTCATCAGTGCGAATTGGCTGCTCGGCTGGGCGGAAACCTGCCTACCCGCCGACGGTTGGAGCGGACCGGGCACGGTGTTCATCGGCATCGGTATTGCTGTGGCTTTGACGGCGGTTGGCCGGCTGATCTACAACCGCGTCCGCGTGGGAACGACCGGCGAACCGGTCGACAACCGCGACGAGACCAGTTCTCAGCCGTCGTCGCCAGGCGAGGCACCCGTAGCAAAGCGTCCGCGAAACTTGCCCGTGGAGCGTCAGCGAGTGATCGTCGAGTACGCCATTACTTACGGAGCTGCGGTGATCGTCATCCTCGTAGGAGCCGGGCTTGCGTGGGTCTGAACAGGTTGCTGAGAAGAATCGAGTCCGGGCGGAGCTAAACGGAGACCTGGAGACCTACGAATGAAAGCAATCATCAAGAGCCGCTACAGCTCCGATCTGGATGTCGAAACATACCGTCCCGTAGACCCGTTCGATGACGGGCAGTGGATTCGATTGCTCGTCGGTCCGGAGGGCGGTCTCGGCGAGGAGTCGTTCGATGTGCTGGTCTGCACTACACACTGGCTCGCTCGTGAGATCGGTCGAGATGGGATGCAGCTGGTTCGGCACACCCCGGTGATGGAGAAATTTGATCTGAGCCGAGCAATTGAACGGCTCCACCATGGAGTCGGGCTTGCATCCGGGGCGACATGGCAGGAACTTTTGCTCAGTTTGGTGCAGATCGGCCGATGGGAATTCGATGGAAGCTCAGACGTTTCCTATGCGTTCTGTATGCGGCGGGTGGTGATGGGGCGTGGGGTCAGAAGTCGGGTGCGGAGTTGACGCGGAGCGTCGGGTTGCCGGGCGGGGTGTCGTGGACGAACCAGGCCGGGACGGTGACGTGGTCGTTCCACGTACGGAAAGTGGCGATGATGAGATCGAGTATCCAGATCGAAGCTCTTCTGCTGCGAATCGCGGATGAGGCGCATGGGTGCGACGCCGTAGTCGAGACCGAGCGAAGTGCCGTGAGGATGTGGCTTCGGCGTGCATCTTCGCCAGCGCGAGTCGCGTCGGTATCACGCATCGATGGGTCGAAGTATGCGCTATGGCTTGACCATCTGTATGCGATGGTTTGGGTCGATGAAGATCTTTCGCCATCTGAGGAGGAGGAGATACTCCGACGGCTGGCAAAGATTGGCGGATCCTACGTGATGCAGGGAGGCAAGCCCGGCCGGGCGGGTCTTCTTCGCACGCCGTACTTGGAGGTACATGCGGACGACGAGTCAGTCCGCGTACATCGACCATTCGGTTGGCAAAGCGACGTCCTGCCGTCTCCGTGGGAGCGGGAAGGCGGCTGAGTGGCGGTCGGCGGTCAGGTCGTGTCGGATGCTGTGGTGCGGTCGCAGTCGGGCCGTGTGGTGAAGTAGGAGTCGTCGATGGGTTCGGCGTCGTATTCGTCGACGTATGGGTATGACACGGCTGGCCGCCTTACATCGGCGGTGATGTCTTCTTATCGGGGTGGAAGCTGAGTGCAGCGCAAGTTGAATACTTGCTGACGACCGGGAGGTTGGGTGGTGGCTAGTAGCGTCGCGGTAGTCCTGAGCGAGGACGAAGCGCTTGTTCTCATGGAGTGGCTTGGCGTGGTGAACGAGACGGGAACGACGTTGGTTGATCCCGCTCAGCAGAGAGTGCTGTGGGATCTCGAAGCCAAACTCGAATCACTGTTGCCGATGGTCTTCGACTCCGACTACGCGGAACGCGTAGCGGTGGCGAAGAAGGCGGTGGGTAGTGGTCAATAAGCGAGAAGTAGCTTGCTACCGGGGCGGAGCGGTGCGAGCTTTTGGCGATGAGCTTGCCTGATATTCAGGCTGGAACAATCCTGCCCAACGTCATCGTCGGCGTGATCACTGTTGCCCTCGGGATACTGATCATCCGCTACCGTCGACCGCTCAACGAAGCAGTCTTCAAGACCCAGAGATCGATGTTCGGTGAGTGGATCGCGCAGGCGTCCGCTGGCCGTCAGAAGCCGTTCATGATGGGAGTCGTCGGCGCATTTGCTGTGCTCATCGGTCTCTTCATGCTGACCGGCGCGACTATAGGGATAGCTCAACACTTTTCCTAGATCCGACTCCCTTGAGCCTTGGTGTTGACGTCGACGTCGTATTGCTATGACTGGGCGGACCGGTTGTTGTCGTCGTCGGTGACGGGGGCGATTGCGGGTGCGACGTCGGTGGCGGATGGGCTGGCGGCGTCGGAGATCGTGTACGACGTGCGGGGGAACACGGTTCGCCTGGGGGACATGCAGTTCTCGTATGACGCGGCGAACAGGCACATCGGGACGACGTATGACGATGGCGCGACTGTTGCGATCGTGCGCGACGCGACCGGGCGTATTGCTTCGCGGACGATGGACCCGGCGGGTGCGGATCCGGCGGTGACGACGAACTATCTGTTTGCGGCGGGTGGGGATGCGGCGTGGGGGCAGAAGTCCGGTGCGGAGTTGACGCGGAGTGTCGGGTTGCCGGGTGGGGTGTCGTGGACGAACCAGGCCGGGGTGGTGACGTGGTCGTTCCCCGGGTTGGGTGGACACGGCGTCGTGACCCGCACCGGCACCACGACCAGCGCGCTGATGTTGTGGGATCCGTTCGGTCAGCCCGTGGACCCCGTTACGTTCGCGGTCGGCACGGTGGCGTCGGATGACACCGGTCAGGTGGCGGGGAACACGCTGTGGCATCAGGGGGCGTTGAAGCCCGCGGAGTCGGCCGGGTCGGCGTTGGTGGTGGAGATGGGGGTGCGGTTGTATGTCCCCGCCCTCGGGCGCTTCCTGCAAGTCGACCCCATCGAAGGTGGCGGAGCGAACGACTACTCCTGGCCCACCGACCCCATCAACGGACACGACCTCAGCGGGAAGAGTTGGTGGGGGGACGCCGCGAAGTGGATCACGGACAGCCCTGTGGGAAGCTTCATGATGGCCGCCTGCGGATTCGTTCCTGGTGTGATTGGAGCGGCGTGTGGCGCAATTGAAACGGCCGCCACCTTGTCCAAGGCCGTTTGGGGGAAGCATCGCTCTCAGCAGCGGCGGCTGTGGCAAGCTCTGTCGGTGCGGGCGCGCTTGTTCGTACGCTCAATGTCGCTGCGGTTGGTGCTATCGCCAATCGGACCGCCCACGTGGGGGTCGCCGCCGCAAGGCCTCATCGGGCGACGATTCGCGCCGTCACCAATCAGGTGCATTCGAACAACCGCTGGATAGGCACTGCGGCGGCCGCTGCTACTGTTGGTGCCGGAAGCTCCTTCGTAAAGCCCCTAGCCTCTCAATGGCGCATTAGTTGGGGTAAGGCGTATCGACCGATTGGGCGAAGTTGGAGAAGGTAGCGGGCTCGGCGACGGGTGCTCGAGTGGGCGGCCTCCTCTGGGGCGCAACCGCGAGTGCGTTGACGGTCGCGGTGAGTTGGGGGACCTCGTCTTGGTGGATTGGCGCATGCGTGTGCGTCTTTGCGGCGGCCGCGTTCGTACGATCGCTCTTCCTCGGGGTGTGGGTGGAGCCAGGCGCGGTTGTCGTGTGCGCCTGGTTTCGTAGACGCCACTTCAGATCAGGAGAGATCGCGGCCGTCGACAAGCAGCTCTATTACGGTGCCGGAGGGGCGGGGGTCGGCTGGCTTCCGTTCGTGGGTTCGGTTCGGATGATCGAGATCGAGCGTGTCGATGGTAAGCGAGTTCCGTTGCCGTCGACGATCGGTCGCCGAAACCATGTGCTGCTCCTGGCGCGACGGATGCGCGAGGCGCTAGACCTTCCTCCGCGCTGAGAGAGCGATTTCGGGTGCGACGACGGTGGCGGATGGTCTGGCGGCGTCGGAGATCGTGTACGACGTGCGGGGGAACACGGTTCGCCTGGGAGATATGCAGTTCTCGTATGACGCGGCGAACCGGCATGTCGGGACGACGTATGACGATGGCACGGCGGTGCGGATCGTGCGGGATGCGTCGGGGCGGATCGTGTCGCGGATCAACAATGGCGCAAAATGGGCGAGCCGAAATCAACCTCCAGACGATCTATCGGTAGAGGAGCGGCTGGAGCGGTCATGGTTGAGGAAATAGCGAGATGTTCGTACCTGGTCGCGTCGGCGGATTGACCGGGCCATGAGCATGAACACCGTGCGGGGTGCCTTGCTTTCCCCCGAAGTCGCGTCGTGTGGTGAAGCAGCAGTCTTCGATGTGGTCGGCATCGTGTTCGTCGACGTATGGGTATGACGCGGCGGGTCTTTTTGTCTCGGCGGTGATTCCGTGGCACGTGCTGTCGTATGGGTACGGTTCGTCTGGTGGGTGTGGTCCGAATGCTGCGGCGGGAATGTCGGGAACCGGACGGATGTGACGGACGTGTGGACGGCTCCGGGGCAGACTGCGACGTCGACGTCGTATTGCTATGACTGGGAGGAGTGGTTGTTGTCGTCATCGGTCACGGGGTTGGTCCCCGGTGCGACGGTTCGGGGCTACCGCTGCTGCGGACGGTGGATCACGCCCTGCGTGATTCCACGGATGATGAGAAAAGCCATCAAGGCGGCGGCGACGAGGAAGGCTTCGCCCAGAATGCTGGACCACATCGTGGCGCGGATCTGCTCCAGTGCTTCGGCGCGTGAGTCGATCTGGTTGGACCATTTGAACGAGATGAAGCTGGCGATCCAGAGAAGCCACCACACGATCAGCCAGCGCGGGGGAGTGCGGCCGGTCGCTCGCCAGAGATCAGAGATGTCTTGGAAGGGGCGCCAGAGGGCGAGGATGGGGAGGAACCAGTCCCCGGCGTGCCAGCCGGCGGCACGGCGGGTGAGCCCGGGGACTTGCAGGGCGACACGGTACTGCCAGGTGGCCCACAGCGCCGCGGCGGCGATCATCGAAAGCGTCGCCAGTGCGTTCCCGACGGTCCAAGCCCAGTCGTAAAGGTGGAGAGTCTCGACGGCCGAGGTATTCCCGTCGAGGTAGCTGGTGAGCGCCGTGATGCCCAAGGCCTCGACGCCAACGAGCACGAGCGCCAGAACACCGCAGACGATGACCATGACCTGGGTGGCGGCGGCGAGCTTGGTGATAGTCCGCAACGTGGCCTGTTCGTTCCGTGGTTGTAGCCAGCTGGTACCGTTCCACCACCATGTGCCCTGGGTGTCATCAGGTGCCGGGTACCAACCGGGCGGCGGGGGAGTGATGGCGCTGCTCATCGTTGGGCATCCTCGGAGATCGTGCGGCCAATAGCGCGCGGAGCGGATCTGCGTGCGGGGCCTCCGCCGCCGATCGAAACAACGAACCACACTCTATGACCTGCCACAGGTCTCCCCACGCCACGCCGCAGGGAACAACTCACCCGTGACTCGGCGTTGCTCATGAGCGAGACTGGGCCACGTAACCGGCTCACGGAGAGGTGCGACGCATGAACGCTGCGGAGAAGACCGACGAGTATGACCTGATCGTGATAGGCGGAGGGCCGGTGGGCGAGAACGTCGCCGACCGAGCCGTGCAGGGTGGGCTCACCGCGATCATCGTGGAGAGCGAGCTCGTCGGGGGCGAATGCTCCTACTGGGCGTGCATGCCGTCGAAGGCGCTGCTGCGTTCGGCGCAGGCGCTCCGTGCCGCGCAGCACGTCGGCGGTTCGTCCCAGGCGGTGACCGGAAAGCTCGATGTGCGCGCCGTGTTCGACCGTCGCGACTCGTTCACCAGCAACTGGTCCGATGACGGTCAGGTCAAGTGGCTCGACTCGGCCGGCATCGACCTGGCCCGCGGCCACGGCCGCATCACGGGCGAGCGCGAGGTGACCGTGACCGATGCCGACGGCGCGGAGCGCGTGCTCAAAGCTCGGCATGCGGTGGCCATCAGTACCGGATCGGATGCGGTCATCCCGCCCATCGACGGGCTCCGCGACGCCACCCCGTGGACCAGCCGCGAGGCCACCAGCGCCGAGGAGCTGCCCGAGAGCCTGGCCGTCATCGGCGGAGGCGTCGTGGCCGTCGAGATGGCGACCGCGTACGCCGCACTCGGCTCGAAGGTCACCGTGATCGCCCGCAGCGGTCTGCTCGGCGGGATGGAACCCTTCGCGGGCGAGCGCGTTGCCGCGGGTCTCAAAGAACTCGGCGTCGACGTGCGCACCGGCACAGGGACGACCTCCGTGCACCGCGGCGCGGACGGCGTGACCATCACCCTCGACGGTGGCGAAGAGATCACCGCGACCGAGGTGCTCGCGGCAACCGGCCGTTCGCCGCGCAGCGGTGACATCGGCCTCGACGTCGTGGGCCTGGAACCCGGCCGCTGGATCACGACGGATGACACGCTCCGTGTTCCCGGATCGGACTGGCTGTACGCGGTCGGCGACGTGAATGGCCGCGTGCTCCTCACCCACCAGGGCAAGTACCAGGCGCGCGCTGCCGGCGATGTGATCGTCGCCCGTGCCAAGGGTGAAGACGTGGACGACGCCCCGTGGGGTCGTCACGTCGCCACAGCCGACCAGGCCGCCGTCCCGCAGGTCACCTTCTCGATTCCCGAGGTCGGATCGGTGGGGGTCACCGAGGCCCAGGCAACGAAGGCAGGCATCGCGGTGAAGGCCGTCGACTACGACCTGGGCTGGGTCGCAGGCGCGAGCCTCTACGAAGACGGCTTCGAAGGACAGGCGCGGCTCGTGGTCGACACCGACCGCGACGTCGTGATCGGTGCGACGTTCGTGGGTCCCGAGGTCGCGGAGCTCGTGCACGCGGCGACCGTGGCGATCGTCGGCGAGGTGCCGATCGCCCGCCTCTGGCACGCGGTGCCGTCGTACCCCACGATCAGCGAGATCTGGCTGCGTCTGCTGGAGGGCTACGGCCGCGACTCCGCCTGATGGACGTCAGGGGTGATCCGCATCAGGGCTCGATACCGAGATCAGGGGGCAATCCGTTCACGTGATCGCGTCGAACAGAATCCGGATTGTTTCTCACATTGACGGCGGTGGCGCAACCCTCACCCCTGATGTCCGCACCGTCTTATACGCTCATACCCACATCCGAGGAGGCAGGACCATGAAGGCTGTACTCGCAGGAACCGTCATCGCCGAGGCCGACGAGAGCGATCTCGCCCGCATCGAGGGGAATTGGTACTTCCCACCCGCATCCATCACGCCCGGAGTGCTCGTCGAGAGCCCCACGCCCTACACCTGTCCATGGAAGGGCGCTGCTCAGTACTACTCGGTGCAGACCGATGGTGAGCTCCACACCGACTACGCCTGGTCGTATCCGACCCCGTACCCTTCGGCATTCGACCGCGTGGGCAAGGACTTCTCCGGATTCGTGGCGTTCGATCCCCGTGTCGAGGTCGGCCCGTAGCCATCTGAAGAGCCCCGTAAGCATCAGAAGAGCAAAGACTCGTCCGCTCGCACATCGATCGACCGACTGGAGACCAGCCCATGATCGAGTTCCGCAACGTCACCAAGCGGTTCCCCGGTGGCGCCCTCGCCGTCAACGACTTCAGCCTCGTGCTGCCATCGCGCAAGACCACCGTGTTCGTCGGCTCGTCCGGCTGCGGCAAGACCACCCTGCTCCGCATGATCAACCGCATGGTCGAGCCCACCTCCGGTGAGGTCGAGATCGACGGCGAGAGCGTGCTCGAGGGCGACCCGGTGGCTCTGCGCCGACGCATCGGCTACGTCATGCAGAACTCCGGGCTCATGCCGCACTTCACGGTCATCGACAACGTGGCCACCGTGCTGCGGCTGACCGGGGTGAAGAAGGGCCCGGCGCACCAGCGGGCGCGCGAGCTGCTCGACACTGTGGGTCTCGATCAGGCGCTCGCCGACCGTTACCCGAGCCAGCTCTCTGGCGGCCAGCAGCAGCGCGTCGGCGTGGCCCGCGGCCTCGCCGCCGACCCGAACATCCTGCTCATGGACGAGCCCTTCGGCGCGGTCGACCCCATCGTGCGAGCCGACCTGCAGCAGGAGACTCTGCGGCTGCAGCGCGAGCTCGACAAGACGGTCGTGTTCGTCACGCACGACATCGACGAGGCGTTCCTGCTCGGCGACCAGGTCGTCATCCTCGACAAGGGCGCCCGCATCGTGCAGGTGGGCAGCCCGAGCGAGATCATCGAGAACCCGGCAGACGACTTCGTCTCGGCGTTCATCGGCGCCGAACGCGGACGCCGTGCTCTGCACCTCAAGCAGACGCCGCACGGCACCGTGGTCGTCGACGGCGAAGGCCGCACGCAGGGGTCGATCATCGATGTGCCTGATGCTGTGACCGACGCGCTCCTGAGCGAGGAGAGCGCGACGAAGGGCGCTCCGTGAACTGGATCGTCGACAATCTCGGCCTCATCCTCGAGCTGACCGCGATCCACCTGCAGCAGAGTGCGATCGCGATCGTGCTCGGCTTCGTGCTGTCGCTGCCGCTCGGGTGGCTCGCCTGGCGCTACCAGCTGGTGAAGGGACCGGTCATCGTCCTCACCGGGCTGCTCTACACGATCCCGTCGCTCGCACTGCTGATCCTCCTCCCGTCCGTCGCCGGGTATCCCGCTCGCAGCCCGATCAACCTCATCATCGGCCTCACCATCTACGCGGTCGCGATCCTGGTGCGTGCGGTGTCCGACGGCCTCGACTCGGTCGACCCCGCCATCCGGCAGTCGGCCACGGCGATGGGCTACGGCGGCTTCCGCCGCTTCTGGACCGTCGACTTCCCCCTCGCCGGACCTGTCGTGCTCGCGGGGCTCCGCGTGGCGGCCGTCAGCACGATCTCCCTCGCCACCGTCGGCATCCTGGTCGGGGTGAACAACCTCGGCTACCTGTTCACCAACGGCCTGCAGCGCCGCATCCTCGCCGAGGTGTTCGCCGGCGTCATCGCGGTCGTCGTCATCGCGCTCGTGATCGACCTGCTGCTCCTGCTGCTCGGCCGTGCGCTGATGCCGTGGACGCGCGCGGCGAAGACCCCGTCGACCGCCGCACGACAGACCGCCACCCTGAGGGCCGCCGCATGAACGTGTTCACCGAGGCCCTCGCCTGGCTCTTCTCCCCCGACCGCTGGGAGGGGCCGTACTCGCTGCCCATCCTGTTCGGCCAGCACATGTACTACACGCTGATCTCGGTGCTGATCGCCGGCGTCATCGCGATACCGCTCGGGTGGCTCATCGGCCACACCGGCAAGGGTCGCGAGATCGCGGTCGCGGTCTCCGGCGCGGCTCGTGCCATTCCGTCGTTCGGACTCATGGTGCTGCTCGTGCTGATCCTGGGCGTGCTCCGGGTTCCCGAGGCCGCGATCATCACGTTCGTGCTCCTGGCGATCCCCTCGCTCCTCGCCGGCGCCTACACCGGCCTCGAGGCCATCGACCGTCGGGTGCTCGACTCCGCGCGCTCGATGGGCATGACCGAATGGCAGGTGTTCTGGAAGGTCGAGGTACCCCTCGGGCTGCCTCTGCTCGTCGGCGGCATCCGCGCAGCTCTCCTGCAGGTGATCGCCACGGTCACGATCGCCGCCTACGTCAACCTCGGCGGACTCGGCTGGCCGATCATCCAGGGCATCCCGCTGCGCAAGTTCGACCAGGTCCTCGGCGGTGCGATCCTCGTCGCCGTGCTCGCCCTGATCGTCGACCTGATCTTCGCCCTCCTCCAGCACGCCGCCGTTCCCGCGGGCGTGCGCGCGCCCACCACGACACGGCGATCGCGTGCGGCCGCCGCTGCCGCGCCGGCGCCGGCCACCGCCTGATCCGTCCCACAGCCTGACACCGTCCCACAGCACCATCCCCGTTGTCCCAGAGAAGAGGAAGTCCTCATGTTCACAGCACGTAAGTCACGACTCGCCCTTGCCGGTGGTGCCGCGCTCGCCGCGGTGCTCGTCCTCGGCGGCTGCGCGAACAGCAACCCGCTCGACGCCCCGAGCGAAGGCTCGAGCTCCGGCGACGACACGATCGTCATCGGCTCGCAGGCCTACTACTCGAACGAGATCATCGCCGAGATCTACGCCCAGGCGCTCGAAGGTGCCGACTTCAAGGTCGACCGACAGTTCAACATCGGACAGCGTGACGCCTACATGCCCGACGTCGAGTCCGGCGCGATCGACCTGTTCCCGGAGTACACGGGCAACCTGCTCGAGTACCTCGACAAGGACGCGACCGCCACCAGCCCCGACGATGTCTACGCGGCTCTGAAGGAAGCGCTGCCCGACGGCCTGACCGCTCTCGACTACGCCGAAGCCTCCGACCAGGACACCTACACGGTGCTGAAGAGCTTCGCCGAGGAGAACGGTCTCACCTCGATCGGCGACCTCTCGAAGGTGACCACCCCGGTCACGATCGGTGCCGCTCCGGAGTTCGAGCAGCGCCCGTACGGCCCGGCTGCGGCCAAGGAGGTCTACGGCGTCGACCTCGGCTTCTCGGCGACCGGCCCGACCACGCTCGAGTCGCTGCTCGCCGGCGAGATCCAGGTCGCTGACATCTACTCGGCCGACCCCTCGTTCCAGACCGAAGACATCGTCGCGCTCGAAGACCCGGAGAACATCATCCTGGCCTCGAACGTCGTGCCGATCGCTTCGAGCGACGTCGCCGACAAGATCGCCGACGTCATCAACGCGGTCAGCAAGAAGCTGACCGCCGAGGAGCTCGTCGGTCTGAACGTGCAGAGCACGGTCGACCAGAAGTCGGCGGAAGACATCGCCAAGAAGTGGCTGGCCGACAACGACCTCGTCTGAGTCGTCACCACGACGAAGCGCCCGGACCCCTGAGGGTCCGGGCG
>JBOGFL010000360.1:0-4354 GCA_050743285.1 Acidimicrobiia bacterium | reverse complement strand
GCCGCGGCCGACACGCTCGAGGGGCGCGGGCCCGTCGACGTGGACCAGTTCCGGCAAGGCACCGACGCCTTCGCCGGCCGCTCTGACCAGCGACTCGAGCACGAACTGACCTCGGGGGAAGACCCCGCCGATTTCGGAGCTGACGCCGACGCCGATCTTGTGTTGCGCGAGATCGGCGCGGTGGTTGTCGTCGTGGCGGTGAACGCTCGACTGGCGGTCGGCCTCAAGGTGTCGGTGCGCGCGGCCGCGGCCGAGCCCGGGACACCGATGTTCGATCCGAGGGACCTGAGCGTGCTCACGGTCGCGTGGCGTCGCGCCCGTGCAAACTTCACGCTCTCGTCCGTGGTCATGCGCAACAGCCTGCGCCTGGCGCTGGCGCTGGCGCTCGCCCGGTTGCTTGTCGGCGTGTTCGACTTGCAACACGGTTTCTGGGTCATCTTCGGCACGCTCACCGTCATGAAGTCGAACGCCGGCGGTACCCGCGAGACCGTGCTCAAGGCGGTGACGGGCACCGCGATCGGCTTCGCGATCGCGGCGGTGCTGTTGACCGCGTTCGAGGGCTCGCACGACGTCTGGCTCGTACTCATGCCGATGCTGCTGTTCGTCGCCATGTACCTCTCCGGCCGGACGGTCATCGCCGGCCAGGCGTTCTTCACTCTCACGATCGTTGTGCTGTTCCGCGTGCTGGCGCCGGCGACGTGGACCCTCGCCTTGCTCCGGCTCGAGGACATGGCGATCGGCGCCGGTATCGGGCTCCTGATCGGTGTGTTCGCCTGGCCCCGCGGCGCCGGCGGTCAGCTGCGCGCGTCGATCGCCCGGCTCATCGACACGGGCCGGCGCTACGCCGAGCTCACCGCCCGGCAGCTGCTCTCCGGCGCCGAGGCGCCGCACGACATCGCCCGGGCCCGGGACGACACGGTGGCCGCGACGCACCGGGCCGACGACGTGTTCACGCAGTACCTCACCGAGGCGGGGCCCCGCCGAGTGCCGGTTGAGACGTGGGGCGACCTCCTCGCGTCGGCACTCAGGCTCTGGTACTCGACCGACATGATTCGGCTGCGCACACTCGATGCCCGGGTCAGCTCGGTTCCCGTGTGCCTCGAGCTCGTGGGGCTGCTCGAGGAGGCGACCGACCGGCTCGACGCCGGCTTCGCCGAAGCCGCCGCTGCGCTGCGCACCGGAACCTCCGTCACCGTCGAGCGGCCGATCGCGTCGGACGCCACCGGGCCGGTCATGTCGGCGTGCACATCGTCGCTCCACCAGGAGACGGATCGCGAGCGCCTGGCGCGCGCCCTGCAGCTGGTCGAGGTGCGCGCCTGGCTGCGCGTCCTGTCCGACGATCTCGCCGGTCTCCGGGAACCAGTCGGCGAAGTCGCGGCCAAGCTCGGCAAGGCCCGCTGACGGGCTCAGAACTCGACTGCCGACAGGTCGGGGATCCAGCGCTCGGCTTTCGCCACCGCTTCGCGCCAGCGGTCGCGGTCGAGGGCGCGCTGCGGCTCGACCCGCCTTTTCGGGCTCCACGTGGAGGCGACCTCGTCGGTGTCGCGCCAGGTGCCGACGGCGAGCCCGGCGAGGAACGCGGCGCCCAGCGCGGTGGCCTCGACGACGGGCGCGACCTCGACCGGGTGTTGGGACGCGTCGGCCAGCGCCTGGACGAACGTCGGGTTGGCCGCCATGCCGCCGTCGACCCGCAGCGCGCCGATATCGAGTCCGGCGTCGGCTTCGGCGGCGTCGACGAGGTCGGCGCCCCGGTGGGCGATCCCTTCGAGGACGGCCCGCACCAGCTCGGGGCGGCCGGTGCCGCGCGTAAGGCCGATGACGGTGCCGCGGGCCCCGTAGTCCCAAACCGGGGTGCCCAGGCCCAGCAGCGCGGGCACGTACCAGACGTCGCCGGCATCGTCACATTGCGACGCAACCTCGTGGGATTCGGCGACGGAACCGAGCACGCCCAGGTCTTCGCAGAGCCACTCGACGTTGGTGCCCGCGGTGAGCATCACTGCTTCCAGTCCCCACGTGTCGCGACGGTCGAGACGACGGGCGACGATCGGGTAGGTGCCGGCGCGCCCGCGGTTCGTGAACCGTGGTGGCGAGGGACCGAGCACGACGTCGAGCATGCCGCCGGTGCCGAACGTGATCTTGGCGTCGCCCGGTTGTACGCAACCCTGTCCGAGGAGGGACGCCTGCTGATCGCCGGCCAGTCCCGCCAGCGGCGGTGCGCCCGGGACCGCGGTGGCCGGCCCGAGCACGCCGGTCGAATCGACGATGGCCGGGAGCAGCGACTCGGGGATGCGCAGCGTCTCGAGCGCGCCCCGATCCCATCCGCGCGCGTCGGAGGCCAAGAGCCCGGTCAGCCCCGCGTTGGTGGCGTCGGTCGCGTGGACCGCGCCCTCGGTGAGTGCCCACGCCAACCACGTGTCGACGGTGCCCGCGCCGAGTGCGCGTTTCCGGTCGGGGTCGACGTGGTCGAGCAGCCACTCCAACTTCGTGGCGGTCACGTTCGGCGCCAGCTGGAGCCCGGTCTCGGCGCGCAGCTCGAGGCAGCGGCCGACGGTGCGGAGGTCCTGCCAGCCGATGCCGGGGCCGACCGGCTCGCCGGTGGCGCGGTCCCACAGCACAACCGACGCCCGCTGATTGGTGACGCCGACGGCGTCGACAGTTCCCGCGTCCTCGAGGACGGCGCGCGTGCATTCGAGCGCCACCTGCGCCATCTCGGCGGCGTCGAACTCGACGAGCCCCGGCGCCGGCGACGCCGGCAGCAGCGGCACCCGTCGCTCGTGACTGATCGTCGCGTCGGGCCGCACCACCGCCGCCCGCACCGACGACGTGCCCACGTCGACGACGAGGATGCTCACGTTCTCTTGACGCCAAAGCCGTGAGGCGGGGTCACGGCCAGCCGGGGTCGCCGAAGGGATCGGGGAGGCCGAGCTTGCCGGGGTTGAGCACGCCCCGGGGATCGAGGGCCGCCTTGACCGCGACCAGCACCTCGAAGGCGTCGCCCAGCGCCTCCCGCACGAAGCGGGCCCGGTTGAGGCCGACGCCGTGGTGGTGGGAGAGGGCGCCGCCGGCGGCGAGCACGGCCCGGGTGCCGGCGTCCCACGCCGCCCGGTAGTAGGCCTCCCGGGCCCCGGGCTCGGGCTGGGCCGCGAAGGTGAAGTAGAGGCAGGCCCCGTCGGGGTACGCGTGCGACTGGTGCGCCGATGCCACCAGGGTGCCGTCGACGCCGGCGATCGCCGCGGTCGTCTCCTCATATATGCGCGTCAGGGCGCGCCACGGCCCCGCCACTTCCATGGTGTCGACCACGTAGCCCCGGGAGATGAGGGCCTCCAGGGCCGACACGTCGTTGCGGTGCTCGAGCCAGCGCCCGACCAGCTCGACGTCCAGCAGCTCAGCGCCCGCGTTCAGGCACTCCTCCAACACCACGTCGAGGGTCGCCGCGACCAGATCGTCGTCGCCCTCGTCGAGGACGAGCAGCACGTGGCGGTCTCCGGTCTGATAGCTACGGTCGGCTTCGACGGCGTCGTACAGGCGTAGCACCGCCGGCGTCGCCCCCCGCTGGACGACCCGCCGGCAGGCGTCGAGGCCCTCGGTGAACGACGTGAAGCCGAAGGCGTGGCGCTGCTCCGTCGCCGGGCTCGGATGCACGCGCAGCCGGGCTCCGGTGATGACGCCGAGCGTCCCTTCGCTACCGACGAACAGCTGGAGGAGGTCGGGGCCGACCGCGGCCCGTGGGGGGCCGCCGGTCTGCACGATCCGGCCGTCGGCGAGCGCGACATCGAGCCCGACGACCATGTCCTCGATCTTCCCGTAGCGGGTCGAGTACTGCCCCGCGCTGCGGCACGCGAGCCACCCGCCGACCGTCGACAGGTCGATCGACTGGGGCCAGTGGCCCAGGGTGACGTGGTGCTCGGCTCGCAGCGTCGTCTCGAGCCACGTACCGAACGTGCCCGGTTGCACGTCGAGAACGAGTGACTCCTCGTCGAGATCGACGATCCCGGAGAGCCCGCAGAGGTCGAGCGCGACGCCGCCGTGCAACGGCACGCTCGCGCCGCACACGCCGCTGCGGCCGCCGGCGGCGGTGACGGGGACGCCGGCGTCGTTGCACACCGCAAGCACTCCCGCGACCTCCGCCGCCGACGACGGGCGCGCCACCGCCGCCGCCCGCGCCGCCACCTGTCCGTCGAGCGCCCAGATCATCGCGAGCGGCCACCAGTCGCGACTGCTCTCGTCGAGGACGGCCGCCTCGTCGGTGACGTCCGCGCAGGCGTCGCGTAAGCGCGTCATGACCGCGTCGCTGACCTCGATGGACCGGGTCGTCACGCGTCCCGTCGCCTCACCCGGTGACGCGCCCAGCGGG
>JBOGFL010000359.1:0-1530 GCA_050743285.1 Acidimicrobiia bacterium | reverse complement strand
CCAGCGCGACGCCCCCCGCCGCGAGCAGCGCGCCCACCGGCCAGCGCGTCAGCGCCAACACGATCAGGCCCGCCACCAGCGGCGCGGCGGTGCGCATCCCGATCACGTCCCGTCGAAGGGCCGGACGCGCGTCGTCGCGGACCTCGAAGCCACGCCAAGCGGCCAGCGCCGTCACCACGCTGGCACCGAACACCAGGCCCAGCGAGACGGGCACCAGCGTGCTCATCGGGCCCCGCGATCGAGCCAGGCGGGGTCGAAGCCCGCGTCGACGAGTGCGTGCAGCCGCCGGTCGGTGATGCGCCCCCGGCCCGACGGTCGGGCGCGGCCATCGGGACCCGGGGCGAACACTTCGTTGGTGGACACCACCGGCCCTTCGGTGCCGGTGACCTCGCGCACGGAGGCGACGTGGCGGTGGCGGTTGTGGTCGCGCTCGACGAAGACGACCAAGTCGATCGCGTTCGCGACCAGGATGTTGGTGACCTCGCGGTCGAGGCGCTGGGGGGTCTGCAGCGCGTACAGCACGAGTTTCTCGAACACCCCACGTGACGAGTCGGCATGGATCGTGCACAGCGACCCGTCGTTGCCGTGGCTCATCGCATTGAGCATCGGCAGGACCTCGTCGCCGCGGACCTCGCCCACGATGAGGCGATCGGGATCCATGCGAAGGCCCCAACGGACCTCATCGGCGAGGGTGACGGCGCCTGCGCCCTCGATGTTGGGGCGGCGCTCTTCCAGGGTCACCACGTCGCGGTGCAACTCTGGGAAGCGGTCGAAGCCCAGCTCGAGCGCGTCCTCGACGGTCACGATGCGTTCCTCGGGAGACAGGAGATGTACGAGGGCGCGCAGCAAGGTGGTCTTGCCGACGTTCCAGGGGCCCCCGATGATCAGGTTCTGGCGCGAGAACACGGCCGCGGCGAGGAACGCCTCCAGCGCCTGGTCGAACATGTCCAGGCCGCGCAGATCCGCCAGGGTGACCTTCTGGTGATGATGGAGACGGATGGCCACGCTCGGGCGACCCGAGACCTCCATGACCGCGAACATCCGGGAACCATCCGGCAGCTGCAAGTTGAGTTCGGGCGCCGCGGCGTCGAAGCGGCGCTCGGTGCGGCCAAAGCGCGCGGCGGCCATCCGAATGAGCTCGATGAGCTCCTCGTCGCTCTCGGCGACCGCATCGACCTCCAGGCGGGTCCCGTCTCGGCGGCGCACGTGCACCGAGTCGCACCCGTTGACGTGCACGTCGGTGACCTCGGGATCGTTCAGCAAGGGCTGGAGGCGACCCAACCCAAACAGCGCATCGAACACCGCTTGGGCGACATGGTCCTCGGCCGTTTCCTCCAACAGCGGGCTGGCGTCGTTCAGGCGACGGCGCCGCTCCGCGACCAGCGCATCCGCGATCAGACGCCGTGCCAGCTGACGCTCATCCGCGGTGTGTATCGGGCCGCGACCCGAACGCTCGGCCTCCTCAACCTGGGCCGAGAGCTGATCGGCGACCCGAGCCCGCAGCGCCCGCACCAACCCAAGAGCCTCAGG
>JBOGFL010000358.1:0-11296 GCA_050743285.1 Acidimicrobiia bacterium | reverse complement strand
GGCGGTCGCTGTTCGCCGCGCTTTCGCTGCTCCCGTGGCCCGGCACGGGATACGGAGACCTGTGGCGAGCCGCCGACCTGTTGCGCGAGCACCGGGGGGACGCGCACATTGCGGCCTGGATGGGCGTCGTCGACGCCTGCGAGATCACCCTGCTCACCGAGTTGTCGTGGGGCCTCGCGCCGCGGTCGTACGTCTTCACGCGGGGCTGGAAGACGGAGACCGTCGACGAGGCCGAGGCGCGACTCCAGGACCGAGGACTCATCCGGGACGGAAAGCTGACTGCCGCCGGGGAAGACCTGCGCGAGAACATCGAAGCGCGAACCGACCGGTCCGAAGCGGAGGTGATCGAGCGGCTCGGTGACCGCACCGACGAGTTGTTCGGGCTGTTGCGACCCCGGGGGCGGGCGATCGTCGAGGGCGGCGGCTACCCGTTCAACTTCGACAACCTCACCGAACGTGTCGGCGGTGCCACTCCCCGTCGTTGAGAACGGTGATCGTCGTGGTGAGATTCGCCTCATGAGCAGCGCACCGCGTGAACCCGGGTCCGTTCTCACCGTCGAGTTTCTGCTGTACGTCGGCGCGTTGCTGATCCTCCTCTCCCTCGCCCGCCAGAGGGCGATCGGCAGTGAGTTCGGGATTCGTCGGCGGGCTGGTACCGCCGGCGATCGCGACCCTCGTGGTCTCCGTGTCTACACACCCAAGGCCGACGCCTTTTTCGAGGCGTCTGATCAGCCGTAGTCCGATGGCCCCGTATGGTGGGGCCCGTGAGTGACGGATTGATCTGGGAGGACCGGCCGCAACTTCGGCGGCCCATCCTCGTCGCCGCATTCCGAGGCTGGAACGACGCCGCCGAGGCCGCGACGTCAGCAGCAAGCTGGCTAGCAGCACAGGCCGGCGCGAACCGATTCGCCCGCATCGATCCGGAGGAGCACTTCGACTTCCAGTCCGTCCGACCGCAGGTCGAGTTGGTGGACGGGCTCGCCCGGACCATCACATGGCCGGCCAACGAATGCTTCGCGGCTGAGTTTCCGGACTCGGCCCGGGACCTCGTGGTGGTCGTCGGCACCGAGCCGAACGTGAAGTGGCGATCGTTCTGCCGGGCGGTGCTCGAAGCCGCCGGCGGAACCAACTGCGAGATGGTCGTGACGCTGGGCGCGCTCCTCGCGGACGTGCCGCACACGCGTCCGGTTCAGGTCACCGGCGCGGTCGGCGACCAGGAGATGATGGACCGTCTCGGTCTCATCCGCTCCCGGTACGAGGGCCCGACCGGCATCGTCGGCGTCCTCCACGACGCCGTCCGCGAGGCCGGAATCAGCTCGGCGTCGCTGTGGGCTCCCGTCCCCCACTATGTCGCCGCCGCGCCGAACCCGGTCGCAACCCAAGCGCTGCTCAACCGCGTGAACGCGCTGCTCGAGCTCGACCTTCCGTTCGCCGAGCTCGACGACGAGGCGGCCGCCTGGCGGCGCCGGGTCGACGAGGTCGTCGCCGACAACGAGGAGGTACGCGAGTACGTCGTGCGGCTCGAATCCCAGGCCGACGACGCCGACGACGAGGACGAACCCGACCCGCTCACCGAGGCCGACCTCCCCTCCGGCGAGACCCTGGCGGCTGACATCGAGCGCTACCTGCGCGAGCAGGGCTCCTGACGCACTCACCCCTCGACGGGGTGTTACCCGAGGATGTCGCGAGCGACGGCCTCCCAGAGCCGGGTCGAGAGACCGAGCGACGCGGCGTCGACTCGCTCGTCGTTGCCGTGGAACATGACGCCGTAGTCCTCGTAGTGGAGGCGCTCGCTGAACAGGCCGAAGCCGTACCCGACCGCACCGGCGCGGCGGAAGTACCGGTTGTCGGTGGCGCCCGCCATGATCATCGGCACGAGACCCGAGTCGGGGACCATGCGGCTCGTCACCCGCTCGAGCGAGTCCCAGAGCGGCGTGTCCATCGGCGACGCGCTCGCGAGGTCGACGTTGGCGGTGACCTCGACCTCCTCGGCGAGGTCACCGAGCGCGTCGTCGAGCATCGCCCGCACGTTTTCGGCCGACTGGCCCGGCAGTGTGCGGATGTCGACCTCGACCTCGGCATAGTCGGGGATCACGTTCGTCTTCGTGCCCGCGTGCGCAACCGTGGGGGCGAACGTGGTGTGGGTGCAGGCGTGCAGCAAGCGGGCAAGTCCGACCGGCAACTCGGCGGTGAGCGGATCGATCTCATCGGGGTCGACCAACCGTTCCGCGATCGCGGGCGGGTACAGCTCGGTGGCGGCTCGACGGAATGTGTCGCCAATCTGAGCGGGCGTGTCGTACTCGGCGAGCCGGCGCACGATCTCCGCCGCCTTCACCAGCGCGTTGTCGGTGCGGTACGGCTGCGACCCGTGGCCGGGAGTGCCGCGCACGACGAGCTTCGACCAGAACGGGCCCTTCTCTTCCGTCATCACCGGCAGCCGGACCCGGCCGTCGGCGCCCGGAACGCGGAAGCCGCCCGCCTCGGTCAGCACGTAGTCGGCCATCACTGCGTCGCGCTCGTGCTCCAGGAGCCACCGCGCGCCCCAGGTGCCCTGCGCCTCCTCGTCGGCGACGGCGAGATAGATCAGCGTCCCCTTCGGCGTGAAGCCCGAGGCCGCGAGCCGGCGCAGGGCGACCGCCTGGGTAGCGGTGAGGTTGAGCATGTCGACCGCGCCCCGTCCCCACACGAAACCGTCGACGATCTCGGCGCCGAACGGGTCCCGGCTCCAGCCGTCGGGATTGACAGGCACGACATCGGTATGGCCCATGAGCAGAAGCGAAGGGACCGCCGGATGGGAGCCCTCGATCCGGGCCACGAGACTCTGCCGTCCGGGCTGCGGCTCGAAGCGCTCGAGCTCGAACCCGGCGTTACCGAGGTACTGCCCGATCAGGTCGACGTTGCGCGCCTCTACGCCCGATTCGACGCGCCCGTCGTTCACGCACGCGTTGCGGATCAGATCGCGCAGGAGGTCGGTGGCTTCGGCGGTCGGATCCTCGGCAACGGTGCTCATGCGCGCACGCTACCCGGCAGAATCAGGCGGTAGGCGCGACCGTGTAGATGAGCCGGCCGTCGCGATTGCGCCAGCACTCAGCCTGGCCCTCGCGTACAAGATGCTCGAGATGGGCGAACGTCTCGCTCTCGGCCATGATCCCCCAGTGCCGCTTCGGGAAGACCTCCCGCATCAAGCTCTGCACGCTGGCGGGACCGATCGCGCCCGACACCTCGCGCAGCAGCTCCATGCGTTCGACGTGGTGGCGCTTGATCGCGTCGACACGGCCGGGCACGTCGTCGAACGGTTGCCCGTGGGCGGGCAGACCGAGCCTGACGCCGGGAAGCTGCCCGACGAGGTCGAGCGTGGCGATGTACGACCGCAGGGCGTCAGCGCCGTTGCCCACCCCCGACACGTGGGGTGTGATCGACGGGAGCACGTGGTCACCGGAGATGAGGATGCCGTGCTCGAAGTCGTACAGGCAGAGATGGTCGAGCGTGTGCCCCGGGGTGTGGAGCGCCACCCATTCGCGCCCGGCCAGTCGCACCGGATCCTCGTGGACGACGCGTTTGGTCGGCTCGGGCGCGGTGAACAGCATGCTCAGCGTGCGGATGAGTAGCCGGCGGCGCAGGGGCGGCATCGGGTGTTTGCTGCCGCCCCACGGCGTCTCCCCGCCCCAGGGAACTGCCGCGGCCTGGCGCTCCGTCGTCGGGTCGTCGCGCAGTGGGTCGCCGGTCTCGACTTCCCGGACCGTCGGGATCTCCTCCGGCGGGACGTCGAGCTCCTGCGCAAGGACCGCGGCGTCGCGTTCGGCGGCGGCCACCTCGTCGGCGCTCAGCGTGCGCATCTTCGCCTTGCGCTCGAGCGACCAGGTGGTGAACGCCTGGTGCGTGAGCAGCACGCTGTTCCCGGCCTTGGCCAGGCGCCCGGCGCCGCCGAAGTGGTCGGGGTGCGAATGCGTCACGATCACCGTGTGCACGTCGCGGGTTCGGTATCCGGCGGTGCGCAGGCCGCGCTTCAGCGCCTTCCAGGACTGCGGGCCGGGAAGGCCGGGGTCGACGACGGCGAGACCGCGGTCGTCGAGGAAGCCGTACATGTTCACGTGGCCGAGGCCCGGCATCCATACCGGGAGCTGCATCCGGATGATGTCGGGCGCGACCTCGATGACCTCGGCGCTCGGCGGTTCTTGCTCCTGCTTTCGCGGCCTGGGCGCCTGGATGGGGTCGCCCGGCTGCTGCTGGACGTCGGTCATTGTGGCGACGAGCCTAGTTGACCTCGGCTCCGGGCCTTTCGGGACTCAGCCTGTGTCCGAGCGGCGCGAGCTTCGGCCAGGGGCGTTCCTGTTCCACGAGCGCGCCCGCGCCCAGGCAGTGGTGGTCCTCGTGGCGGCGGGCGACGACCTGGAGCGCAACCGGGAGCCCGTCGACGGTTCCGACCGGGATGCTGGCGGCCGGCTGGCCGGTGATGTTGAACAGCGCGGTGAACGGCGCCGACAGGTGGAACAGGTTGACCCGCTTGCCCGCGATCTCGCCGACCAGCGTGCCCTCGGCCTCGAACGCAGGCACCGGCGTGGTCGGCGTGAGCAGTACGTCTACCTGATCGAAGACCCGTCCGACGGCTGCGAAGAGCTCGTGACGGCGCCGGATCGCCTTGAGCAGCCCTTCCGTGCGCAGGTGCATGACCACCTCGAGGCCCGAGCGCGGCACCTCGGTGAGGAGATCGAGTCGATCACGCGCGGCGTCGAGGTTGAACGCGGCCAGGTCGAGCGCGCCCATGAGGCCCCAGGTGACTCCGGGCCGGGGGAGATCGACGGCGATGTCGACGAGCTCGAGACCGGCGTCTTCGGCGAGCGCGAGCGCGGCCTCGTATGCGAGCTTCTCGACCCTCGGGTCGGTAACCGCGTAGCCGAGCGTCGACGACCACGCGGCGCGCAAACCCCGCAGCCCCTCGCGCGCTTGTCCCGACACGACCTGCTCCTCGTAGGGGACCGCGGGGAGGGGCAACGAAGTCGGATCCTCCGGCGTCGCGCCACCGGCGACGTCGACGTAGCGGGCTGCGTCGCGGACGCAGCGCACCATCGAGCCGTGCACGGACTGGAGTGTCGTGTCGAACGGCCCGGGCCCCGCGCCGACCCGCCCGAACGTCGGCTTCCAGCCGAAGAGTCCGCTGTAGGACGAGGGGATGCGGATCGAGCCGCCGCCGTCGCTTCCGCTCGCGATCGGCAGCATGCCGGCGGCGACCGCGGCCGCCGATCCACCCGACGACCCTCCCGGTGTGCGCTCGGTGTTCCACGGATTGCGGGTGACGCCGTGCAGTGGCGTGTTCGTATAGCTCACGGCGCCGAACTCGGAGGCGGTGGTCGAGCCGACCAGCACCGCGCCGGCGGCGCGTACCCGCGTGACCTCGTGGGCGTCGGTCGTGGCAACGCGGTCGGCGTAGAGCAACGACGCCTCGCTATGGGGCCAGCCCGCCACCGGCATGAGCTCCTTGACGCCGAACGGCAGACCCGCGAGTAGGCCGGGATCTTCGCCACCCGCGACGCGTGCGTCGACGGCATCGGCGGCCGCCCGGGCCGCGTGGTCGTCCCGGTAGCACATTGCATTGATCGTCGGGTTCAACTCGTCGATGCGCTCGAGGTGGACGTCGAGGAGCTCGCGTGCCGAGAGCCGGCGGGCCCGGACGTCGTCGGCCAGCTCCCAGGCGTCGCGCTCGAACAGGTTCACAGACGCTCCTCGGCGTCGCCGCCCCGGTCGCGTTCCCGGGCGATCTTGGTCAATTCCGTGAAGGCGTCTTCGACACCTTGGGCGAGAACTTCGAGATCGGGAGTCCGATCGCGATCGGCGAGCAGGCCGAGATGCAGCCGCCCGCAGTACGAGAGGATCGCGATCCCGACCGTGAGATTCTGGGCGAGCGGAACAATCGGGTACGCCTCGAGCATGCGAGCGCCCATGCAGTAAAGCGGCACCTGCGGGCCGGGCACGTTGGTCACCACGAGGTTGAAGAACGGCTGGCTGTGCACGAGTCGGGCCGCGAGCCCGAGCAGGGTCGGCACCGCGTACTCGGTGAGCCCGACGAGGAACGCCGCACCCACCGGCTGCTCGCGCTCCTTGAGGTCGGTCGTCGTCGCCTGCACCATCCGCAACCGCTCGACCGGGTTCGGCTCGGCGACCGCCAGCGGCACGAACATCGCGGAGAGCCGATTGCCCAGTCGGAGATGCTCGGAGTCGTCTCGGACCGAAACCGGACAGAACATCTTGAGGGTCAAGCCGGGCGTGAGTTCACCGCGCGCGTCGAGCAGCGAGCGCAGACCGCCGCCCACGCCGGTGAGGACGACGTCATTGATCGTGCCGCCGAGCGCGCCGCGGACAGTCTTCACGTCGTCGAGCGAGACCTGGACCGTCGTGAAGCGCCGGTGACGTCCGACCGACTCGTTGAGCGATGTTCGCGGGGCGACGACACCCCCCGCGCCGAGCGTGGCGATCGTCCTGGCGATGTGCGTGGCTCGTTCCAGCGCGGCCCGCGGTGCCTCCAGCAGGCGCCGCAGGGCTCCGAAGAACGATGCCGGGTCACCGAGGCGTTCGGTGACCGATTCGAACAGCAGGTCGGCGGGATCCGGCTCGGGCGCCGGCTCCCACCCGGGCGGGTCGAGGGTCGTCGGTGCGGGCGTGAAGTCGAGGAGCACGGTCGCCACGTCGACGCCCGAGATGCCGTCGACGAGCGCATGGTGCGTCTTCTGGATGAGCGCGACGTGGCCGTCCTCGAGCCCCTCAACGAACCACAGCTCCCACAGCGGACGCTTGCGGTCGAGCAGCTGCGTCTGCACCCGCTCGGTGAGCGTGAGCAGCTGCGCCCGGCTCCCGGGCCGGGGCAGCGCGGTGAGCCGCACGTGGTACGCGATATCGAACCTCTCGTCGTCGACCCAGACCGGTCGGCCGGCACCGAAGGGGACGTTCATGAGCCGCTTGCGGAACCGGGGAATGAGGTGCAGCCGCGACGCGACCAGCTCGCGGACTTCGGCGAGACGGAAATGGCCGGCGCCGTCGAAGAACGAGGCCCCCTCGAACACCGAGAGCGCGGCGATGTGCATCGGCGTCTCGAGGCGCTCGAGGTGCAGGAAGCTCTCGTCGAGCGCAGTCAGGCGGTCGTAGCCGGTTGTCACGCGCCGCGATCCTAGGTCGTGAACCGGCCCGGCCCGATTCTGCCCGTCGGCTTACGGCGGTGTGCTCGAGGTGGGCGTCGTCGCGCTCGTCGATGACGTCGACAGGCCCGGATCGGTAGCCGGGACGCCCGTCCCCGGCGGAACCGGCGGAATCGCCGGCATCGACCCCGCCATCGTGCAGGCCGTCAGTTCGAGTTCGGTGGCGAGCGCTTCGGCCTCGGTGTTCGCCGCCGCGGCGGCGGCGTTGGCCTCGGTGGCTGCGTCGGGATCGCCGGCCCGCACTGCCTCCGCGACGTTCTCCTCCTCGTCGAGCACATCATTGAGATGGTCGAGCCATGCGTCGACCTGGGGTTCGACTCCCTCGGGCGGCCGCAAGTTGTCGAGGTCGTCCACTGCAGTTCGCTGAACCGCGATGATCTGCGACACCGCGTTGGCCACCAACTCGGGATCAGCCGGATCGGGGGCGGCGATCGCGCCGATCCGGGCATTGGCGTCGGTGCAAATCCCGCTGGCCTCGTCGGTGAACCCTTCGCGGCTCTGCCGGCCAGGACTGCTGCAAGCGGCCGCAGACACTGCGACCACGAGCGCCGCGAGGTGGCCGAGGTTCACGCGTCGAGCACGGTGGCGCAGTCGGACAGGCCGAGGCCATCGGCGAGGCGGTCGGCTTCGTGGACGGTCTGGGTCGAGGGCGTCCCCCTCTTGTCGAGCGCCTTCCGGTAGTCGTGGAACTGGGTGAGCATCTCGCTCATGTCGTCCTGATCGCTCTCGGGCGGCACGAGCGCGTCGAGCTCCTCGATGAGGCCCGGAAGGTCGATCGGGTCGTCCTCGCTCGCGTCCTTGCACAGCTTGTTGGCCTGGTCCTGGAACTCGCTCTCCGACCGGGTGGCGTTGTCGTCACCACCATCGTCGCTGCATGCGCTCGCCACTGCGAGCAGCACGGTGACCGCCAGCACAAATGAGACCGTTCGCACGTCGCCTCCTCTCGAAACCGGGCCGATGTTAGGTTCGCCGCGATGAGTCGTGTGGCCACGACGGTGTGGCGCATCTCCCCGGATCTGATCAGCGCGCTCGACGAGCATCTCGGGACCCCGCTCGACAGCTACGTCAACGGCACCCAGACCTGGCTCACTGAAGACGGGCCCGGTGGCACGACCCTGGAATGGCGCCTGCACCCGGCCGCGGCGTTCCTGCTGCCGGCCGGGCTCTCGCACTACGAACTGTGGGACCAGGTGGTCGGTCGGCTCGCGGCCGGCGCCGACCCGGAATCACTCCAACTCGGCGACGAGGCGCGGTCCTTGGCGTCGGTGTGGGGCGGGCTCGAGTGCTACGCCGCGTACGGAGAAGACACCGAGCCCGCGCCGCTGGCCGGTGCGGCGCACGCCGCGCTCGGGCAGGCGCCCGACGGCGCGGGCACGGTCGACCACGGTCAACTCGGCGAAGAGTGGGAACGCAGCCGCGGCCGCCTCTCGCTCGTCGACGCCGTCCTGAAGGAGCTGGAGACATGACACGCGATGAGCTCGCGACCCGGATCTACGAGATCTCGCACCTCGTCGGCGAGTTTGTGCTCCGCTCGGGTCAGACGAGCACCGAGTACTTCGACAAGTACCGCTTCGAGGCCGACCCCGCGCTGTTGCGCGCGATCGGCGAGGCGCTCGTTCCCCTGGTGCCGGGGAACACCGAGGCGCTCGCCGGGCTCGAGCTGGGGGGCGTGCCCCTCGCGACCGTGCTCTCGCAGGTGACCGGCTTGCCCGTGGTGTTCGTCCGCAAGGAGGCCAAGCCCTACGGAACCTGCCTGCTGGCCGAGGGCGCCGACATCGACGGCCGCCGGCTCACCGTGGTCGAGGACGTGGTCACGTCCGGTGGCCAGGTGGCCGCGTCGTGTGGAGACCTGCGCGAACGGGGCGCGACCGTCACGCACGCCCTGTGCGTCATCGACCGCGAGTCTGGTGGCACCGACGCCCTGGCCGCCATCAACGTCGAGCTGCGCGCCCTCTTCCGCATGTCGGAACTCGTCCCCTGATTGTTTGTGCGTTGCGGCCACAGAAGCGAAGGCAACGCACAACACGAAAAGACGGTTACTCGCGCCAGGGTGGGGTGCGGGGAAGGTCGAAGACGGGGGCGGGCTGCTTGCCCTCGATCGCCTCGAACGCGACGTCGACCCACCGCGCCCCACCGGCCAACGGCTGCGGGAGGTCGGCGCGGGGGAACCAGCCGACCTGCCGGGTCTCGAGCGGGTGAGCCTGGAGGTCGCCGCCGATGGCGCGGCAGTGGAAAACGAGCGAATACAGCGGGACGCGGGCGAAGCCGAGGCGCAACCCGTCGAACACTGCGATCAGGGACACCGGCTCGACCTCGATACCGGTCTCCTCGTACACCTCTTTGATCGCAATCTCGGCCGGCGAGTAGCCGACGTCGGCCCAGCCGACCGGGTACAACCACACGCCGGAGTCGGAGCGTTGGGTCAGCAGGATCTCGCCCGCGTCATTGCCGACGACGGCGGCGACCGCGATCTTCGGTGTGACGTACCCGGCGACACCCTCGCCAACTGTCGCGAGCCACTCCTCGAAGAGCGCGTCCGCTTCGGCTTCCTCCATCGCGGCGGCGCGCATGTCGGCGGCGACCTTGAGCACTTCCTCGAAGCGCTCCTTCTCGTACAGGCTGTGTGTGAATCCGAGCCCGGTCCGAGCGACACCGGAGAGCGTTTCCGCCCACCGCAGCAGGTCGGAGGCGGAGATCACCGAATCGTCGGGGCCGGGCATCGCCCGAGACTAACTGGGGTCGAGTCGGGTGATGATCGCCTCGCGCAGGCGTTCGAGCTCGGCGCCGATGACCTTCTGGCCGTCGGCGTCACGAACGTAAAACACGTCAACGACGCGGTCGCCGAGGGTCGCGACTTTCGCGAGGTACACGTCGAGCTGCCGGTTGGCGAAGGCGCCAGCGACACGCGCGAGGAGTCCGAGCTCGTCGGGAGCATGCACTTCGATCACGGTCGCGAAGTCGGACGCCTCGAGGTCGACGAGGACCTCGACCCCGTTGCCCGCCGCCTCCGCCGGGTACCGACCTCGCCGCTCGGCGAGGCGCTCCGCGAGCGGGAACTCGCCGGTCAGCGCAGCCTGCAGCTGCACCACGAAGTCGCGGCGGCCCTCGCCGTCGGCGAGACGGTCGAAACGGTCGACGCCGGTGAACACCTCGAGCGCCATGCCGTCGGGATGGCTGTAACCGGCCGCGTCGCGGATGTCGTAGCCCGCGAGCGCGAGCACGCCGGCGACCGTGGCCAGGAGACCCCTGCGGTCGGGGGCGACGATCGTCGCCTGCAGCAGCTCGTCGGCCGTCTCCGCCCACTCGACACCCAGGAGGCCTGCACGCAGAAGGTCACGGTGGTGTTCCTGGACCCCCGCGTCGAACGCGGTCGTGTACGCCGGCGGCATTGCGTCGAGGAACTCGTCGGCGGCGTGGGCCCCGAGCCGTGCGCCCAACGCCGCCCGGTGACGCATCGCCACCGCGGAACTCACCGAGCCCCGCTCGAGCAGCGCATCCGCCTTCACGAACAACTCCCGGCACAACGCCGCCTTCGCCGGATTCCACGCCGCCGGTCCGGTCGCACGCGAGTCGGCGATCGTGAGTGCGTAGAGCAGGTCGAGACGCTCAGTGGTTCCGACGGCTCGCCCGAATCGGACGATGGTGCGCTCCTCCGAGAGATCGCGCCGGGTGGCAGTTTCGGCGAGGAGCAAATGGTGCGCGACCAGCCACTCGACCAGCGCGGCGTCGCCGCCCGCGAGGCCGAGCCGTTCGGCCAGCGCCCTGGCCATGCGTGCACCCTCTACCGAATGGTCGCCGGGCAGGCCCTTGCCGATGTCGTGGAGAAGGGCCCCGAGGAGCAGGACGTCGCGCGGCGCGCGGCGCGCGACGTCACCGTCGAGTCCGGCGTCACGCAGCAGATCTCCCGCTTCGGCCACCGCCTCCAGCAGGTGACGGTCGACGGTGAACCGGTGGTATGCGTTGCGTTGCGGCTGGGACCGAACGTGTTCCCACTCGGGTACCAGCTTCGTGAGCGCGCCCACGTGATCGAGCGACTCGAACACGGATACCGCCGACCGGCCCGCCGCGAGCGATGCGAGCAATGAAGCGCGAGCGCCGGCATCCCAGGT
>JBOGFL010000357.1:0-3248 GCA_050743285.1 Acidimicrobiia bacterium | reverse complement strand
CCGGACGCACGTTGGAGTAGAACAGATCGGTCGTCAGGAAGATCTGCCCGTCGGTGATCGAGATGACGTTGGTCGGGATGTACGCCGACACGTCGCCGGCCTTGGTCTCGATGATCGGCAGCGCGGTGAGCGAGCCGGCGCCGAGCTCCTTGTCGAGCTTGGCCGCCCGTTCCAGCAGCCGGCTGTGGAGGTAGAAGACGTCGCCGGGGTACGCCTCCCGGCCTGGGGGGCGGCGGAGGAGCAGTGCCAGTTGCCGGTACGCCTCGGCTTGCTTGGACAGGTCGTCGAACACGACGAGGGCCGCTTCGCCCTTGTCCATCCAGTGCTGGCCCATCGCGCAGCCGGCGTAGGGCGCCAGGTACTTGAAGACGCCCTCGTCAGCCGCGGGCGCGTTGATCACCACTGTGTATTCCATGGCGCCGCCCTCCTCGAGGGTGGCCCATGTCTGCGCGACCGAGGAGCCCTTCTGGCCGACCGCGATGTAGATGCACTTCACGCCCTGACCGCGCTGGTTGAGGATCGTGTCGATCGCGATCGTGGTCTTGCCCGTCTTGCGGTCTCCGATGATCAGCTCCCGCTGGCCCCGACCGATCGGGGTCATGGCGTCGATGGCCTTGATGCCGGTCTGGAGCGGCTCGTGCACGGGCTGGCGGGCCACGATGCCCGGCGCCTGGACCTCGAGCCGGCGCACCTCTTCGGATGCGATCGGGCCCTTGCCGTCGATCGGCTGCCCGAGTGCGTTCACGACCCGGCCGAGGAGAGCGTCGCCCACCGGAACCGACAGGATGCGCCCGGTGCTGGTGACGGTCATCCCCTCCTCGATCGCGTCCGACTTACCGAGCACGACTGCGCCGATCGACTCCTCGTCCAGGTTCAGCGCCAGACCGAGCGCGCCGCCCTCGAACTCGAGCAATTCGTTGACGCCGGTGTCTGGGAGACCTGCGACACGTGCAACGCCGTCTCCGACCTCCAGCACCCGACCGACCTGCTCCTTGACGAGCGAAGGCTCGAAGCTGCCGATGTGCTCGCGGAGCGCGTTGGCGATCTCGTCGGCGTTGATGGTGAGCTCGGCCATCAGAGGCGCTCCTTGAGTTGTTCGATGCGGTGCCGAACGGTTCCGTCGATCACCACGTCGCCGATGCGGGCGACGATCCCGCCCATGACGCGATCGTCGACGATGACCTTGACTTCCACTTGCTTGCCGGTCGCGTGGCTCAGCGCGTCGGCGAGCCGCGCCGTCTGCTCGGCGGTGAGCGCGACCGCGCTGCGCACCTCGGCGAGCTCCCGGCTGCGTTCCTCGGCCGCCAGCGCCACAAAGCGGTCAACGATCGCGGGCAGGTCGGAGGCCCGTCCGGCACCGACGACGAGCGACGCCAGCGACGCCGAGAGCTGGAGCGTCTTCGCACCCATCAGGTCCTCGACCACGGCCATTCGCCGGCCCGGCGGCACCGCCGGGTCGGTGAGGGCGCGGCGAAGGTCGTCGGAGCCCTCGAAGACTCGTGCGAAGCGGAAGAGGTCGTCTTCGACGTCGACGAGCAGGCCCTCGGCGCGGGCCACCTCGACGAGGGCGCGGGCGTACGACTCGATGCGGTGCTCGGTTCGGACCGCGTCGTCAGGCATCTACGAGCGGCTCCCGTTCCCGTTGCCCACCTGGGCGATGTAGCTCTCGATCAGGTCCTGCTGGGCGTTGGCGTCGAGATTGCGCTCGACGATCTTCTCGGCCAGGCCGATCGACATGTCGGCGACCCGCGCCCGGAGGTCGGCCATGGCCCGCTCGACCTGGAGCCGGGTGTCCTCCTCGGCCCGGGTGCGGACCTCGGCGGCGTCGGCCTCGGCCCGGGCGATGAGGTCCTGGCGGACCTGATCGGCCGCTTGACGGCCCTCGTCGACGAGCCGCCCCGCCTCGGCGCGGGCGTCGGCCAGCTGCTGCCGGTACTGCCCGAGGACGCCTTCCGCCTCGACCTTCGCCTGCTCGGCCCGCTCGAGGTCTTCCCGGATGCGGTCCTCGCGTTGCTTCACCATGTTGCGGATCGGCGGCAGCCCGAAGCGCCAAAGCACGACGAACAAGACCAGGAACGCGAGCCCGCCCCAGATGATCTCGTTCGTCTCGGGCAGGATCGGATTGGGCGCCTCCTGGCAGTCGTCGACCGTCCCGCCGTCCTCGAGGATCTCGAAACACTCCTCGGCCGCTTTGTCGGCGAAGTCGACCTCCTCCGCGGGCTCTTCAACGGGTCCCGTTTCGGTGCCGGTGTCCTCGCCGGCCCAGGCCGTGCCCGCGCCGAAGAAGGCGACCAGCCCGACGGCCGCCGCGGCAATTGTGAACCGCACGCGCATCGAAGCTCCCTCTGGTTAGAGAATGAACGCCAGGACGAACCCGAACAGGGCCAGTGCCTCGGTGAAGGCGATCCCGAGGAACATCGTGGTTCTCACCACGCCGGCCGACTCGGGTTGGCGTGCCATCGCGGTGATGGCATTGCCGACCACGATGCCGATGCCGATACCCGGCCCGATCGCCGCGGCGCCGTAGACGATGCCTTGACCGATGGCCGTGAGGCCGTCGCCGAGCTCGCCCGGCTCTTGCTGAGCGAGTGTGAGTAGGAGCAGCCGAAGCAAGGAAACCTCCCTAGTGCTCGGGGTGCATGGAGCCGCCGATGTACACGGCGGCCAGGATGGAAAAGATGAAAGCCTGGAGCCCGGCTACGAGCACCTCGAAGCCGGTGAGCCCGACCAACAATCCGAACGAGAACGGCAGGATCACCACCAGCAGCGTCTTCGACCACAGCGCGGCGCAGATGACGGCGAAGGTCACCAGGATCAGGTGGCCGGCGAGCATGTTGGCGAAGAGCCGGACCGCCAGCGAGAACGGCCGCACCAGGAACGTCGACACGAACTCGATCGGCACCACCAGAAAGAGGAGCGGCCACGGCACGCCGGGCGGGATGAGCGAGTTCTTGAGGTAGCCGAGCGGACCCTGCTTGACGACGCCGACGATGTTGTAGATGAACCAGACGAGCAGCGCGAGGAACATCGGCACGGCCATGCGGGCGTTGGCCGGGAATTGGATGAACGGGATGACCTCGGTGATGTTCGAGAAGAAGATGAAGAAGAACATCGCCAGCAGGAACGGCAGGAACCGCATCCCGTCGGGCCCGATCGTCTGCATGATGACGCCCTCGCGGATGAAGTCGATGCTCGCCTCGGCGAGGTTCTGCATGCCGCGCGGGACCAGCGCGGCGCGGCGCGCCGCG
>JBOGFL010000356.1:0-3283 GCA_050743285.1 Acidimicrobiia bacterium | reverse complement strand
CCCTGGAGCTCCGGACGATGCTCGACACACTCGGTCTGCCGGGGGTGGTGAAGACGTCGGGTTCGAAAGGCCTGCACCTCTCGGTCCCGATTCGGCCCTCGGTCTCATCCGAAGACACCAAGTCCTGGGCGCGGGCCCTCGGACAGTTGCTCGCCAGACGGAACCCCGAGAAGGTCACCGTCGAGATGCGACGAGACCTCCGGCCGGGAAAGGTGTTCGTCGACTGGAGTCAGAACGACCGGCACAAGACCACGGTGTGCGCGTACTCGCTGCGCGGACGCGACCGGCCGATGGTCTCGACGCCGATCGAGTGGGACGAGCTCGGAGCGGCACTCGAGGCCCAAGACCCTGACGCCCTGACGTTCGAGACGCCCGAGGTGCTCGACCGGGCAGATCGCGGCGATCCGTACGCGGCGAACACCGACTCCTCGGCGCAGCTCCCGGCGCTAGGTTGAGGGCCCAGATGCGGGCGGCACTCACCTTGGTGGTTGCGACCGGTCTCGCCCCGGCCGGCGTCGCGTGCACCGATGACGATGGGGGATCGAACTCGTCGTCGTCCGCCGACGAGCAGCCCGCCGACGCCGAGAAGGTCGCCGGCAGCCGGCTCCCCGGGCCCGGGGCCTTCATGGGACCGGTGTTCAAGGTGCCGGTCAACGGCATCGAGATCGGGTACCGGCAGTTCGGCGACGGCGACGACCTGGTTCTCATCATGGGCGACACCGGCGCGATGAGCCTGTGGTTGACGAGCTTCCCGAGGAAGCTGGCGGCACACTTCCGGGTGACGATGTTCGACAACCGCGGCGTCGGTTACACGACGGACGACACTTCCGTGCCGTTGACGGTTCCGCTGATGGCGCGTGACACGGCCGAATTCATCACCGCGCTCGAGCTCGAAAAGCCGGCGGTGCTCGGGTGGTCGATGGGCGGCGAGATCGGCCTCACGATGGCAGTCGAGCATCCGGACGCGATGCGGGCACTCGTCACGACGGGAGGCGATTTCGGTTCGAGTCGCGCGGTGCAGCCCAGCATGGAGGTCTTCACCGAACTCAATGCCCCGTCCACGACGCCCGAGGACCTCCTGGCGCTCATCTTTCCGAACAACGCCCCCGGTCAGGCCGCGAGCGGGCGCTTCGTCGACGAGTACGAATCAATACCCCAGGAGATGGAGAGCGAGAAGACCGATAGACGCCAGGGCAAGGCCGAGACCGAATTCGTGTCCTACCGCGGCACGTACGAGAGGCTGCCCGACGTCACGATTCCGGTGCTGGTGACCAACGGGGCCATCGACATCGTGAACCCCCGGAGAACGCCGACCTGATCGAAGCGCGACTCGAGAAGTCGTCGGGGAAGCGCCTCGAGCTCATCCAATCTGCCGGGCACGCCATGTGGTTCCAGGACCAGGACCGCTTCGTGAATCAGGTCGTCGATTTCCTCGCCTAGGGCGCCGACCTTCGGGGATCCGCGTTCGCGCCGCGAGGCTCGGCTACACGGGAGGAGTGGATGAACCCCGACCCCCGCGCGACGCGCAGCGCGCGCGCGTCTATTCAGCCGAGCTCCCGATGCCCGCGAGCCCGCTGCCGGGACTCGCCGCCTGTCAAGCGTTCATGGAACGGGTCGTGGGATCGTTGTGGTGGCACGCCCGCTTTCCTGATCATTCCCTCGAACGGATTCCTCGCCTCCGACCCGGAAACGGCGCCCGCCGCGCGTTCTACGCCGAGGACGATGTCGGCCCGTCGATCACCCTTCCCCGCCGCTACCGCACCAAGGGCGTCATCTTGCACGAGCTCGCCCATTGGGCGATGAGTGAAGACGTCGATCTGCCCAATCACGGCAGCACGTTCACGCGGATCCTGCTCGATGTCACCGCCGAGTTCATCCACGCCGACCGCAGCCACGCCCTCGCCGATGCGTACCGCGAGCAGCGGGTCCGCGTCGGCGCGCCGCCGGTCGTCGACGAACACGGGCGCCTCCGCTACGGAGGGGACGAACGGCTGCGTCAGGCGCGTCGTCGCGTCAGTTGAGACGCTCGACGATCATCGCCATACCCTGACCGCCGCCGACGCACATGGTCTCGAGGCCGACAGTCTTCCCAGCGTCCTCGAGGCCGTTCAAGAGCGTGCACATGATCCGAGCGCCGGTCATGCCGAACGGGTGCCCGAGCGCGATGGCGCCGCCGTTGACGTTGAGCTTGTCCCAGTCGATGCCGAGGTGGCGGGCCGACGGGATGACCTGCGCCGCGAACGCCTCGTTGATCTCGACCAGATCGACCTCGTCGATACTCAGGTCGGCACGCTTCAGGGCCTGGCGGCTGGCCTCGATCGGGCCCAGCCCCATGATCTCCGGGTTCAGCCCGGTAACGCCGGTCGCCACGATACGTGCGACCGGCGTGATGCCCAGGTCGCGCGCCCTGGTGTCGCTCATGATGACGACGGCGGCGGCGCCATCGTTGAGCGGGCACGCGTTCCCGGCGGTCACCGTTCCGTCGGGACGGAACACGGGCTTCAGGGTGCTGAGAACTTCGGCGGTCGTGTCGGGCCGGGGGCCGTCGTCCTTGCGCGCGGCGCCCCCACCGGGGAGGTCGACCGGCGTGATCTCCCGCTCGAAGAACCCGTTCTCCTGGGAAGCGACCGCCCGGTTCTGGGAGAGGGCCGCGAACTCGTCCATCTCTTCGCGCGTGACGCGCTCTTGCTCGACGACGTTCTCGGCCGTCTGGCCCATCGCGACGTAGATGTCCGGCAGCCCATCCGGCGGAGACCAGGGCTCCTGACCGCCTTCGGACCGCTTCTCACTTCGGCGCTTGGCGTCGTCGAACCTGGGGTTCTGGGTATCGGGGAGGCTGTCGGAGTTGCCCTTGCCGAAACGGCTCACGCACTCCACGCCCGCGGCCACGAACACGTCACCCTCGCCGGCTTTGATCGCGTGCGCGGCCATGCGCTGAGTCTGCAATGACGAGGAGCAGTAGCGGTTCACGGTGGTGCCCGGAACCTCGGGAAGCTCGGCGAGGAGACTCACGACCCTCGCCATGTTGAAGCCTTGCTCGCCGCCGGGGAGCCCGCAGCCGAGCATGAGGTCGTCGATCTCGCCGGGATCGAGCTGCGGCACCTTGTCGAGCGCGGCCCGCACGATGGTGGCAGCGAGATCGTCGGGACGCAGGTCGACGAGCGTTCCCTTGAAGGCGCGCCCGATCGGCGTTCGGGCGGTAGCGACGATCACGGGCTCAGGCATTGGTACTCCCGGTCAGGTGCGATGCGAGCACGACGGTACCGCAATATCCGCCACTCCC
>JBOGFL010000355.1:0-3900 GCA_050743285.1 Acidimicrobiia bacterium | reverse complement strand
GTGGGGAGCCACTCAGGCCCGCGCCAGGCAATGTCGACGGCGCGGGGCCCGAGGTCGGATTCGATGGCGGCGAGGAAGGACTCCCCAGTAGCGTACTGGCGCATCTTGGCGTCGAGACCGAGCAGCCGGTACACGAGCGCAGTCGGGCCGCCGTTGCTACGGCGCGCCTCGAGCACCCGGGCCATCCGCTTCTGGCCTTCGAGGTGCACGCGCCCCAGCTCGTTCATCACGCGGTTTCCGTGCCCTTCGAGCAGGGACATCAGCGCCTGCACCCGAGCCAGGACGGCACGCTGCTCGGGAGTCGCGAACAAGGCAACGACGCCGCCGTCGTCGAGCGGGTTGCGACCGGCGCGCACGTCACGCGCGATGCGGGTGATCGCATCGAACAGGCGACGGGGGTCGGGGTCGACCGCGCCCAGCGCCTGATCGACGAGAGAGAGGAAATAGCCCCGCAGCCAGGGGACGCCGGTGAACTGCGCGCGGTGGGTGACCTCGTGGATCGCGATCCAGAGCCGAAAGTCGCGGGGGCGGAACGCGTAGCGCCTCTCGAGCGCAAGCACGTTGGGGCCCACGTAGTAGACGAGGCCGTCGTCGGTTCCGGCAACAAGCAGGTCGTACTGGCCGATCACGCGGCGGGCCAGGAACCCGAGCAACACACCGACCTCGGTGCCGGCGACCCGCCGACCCACCGACGCGAACGGGCCAGAGCTGAGCTTGGCTCCGAGCCGGTTCGTGAGGGGACCGAGGAGGCGCTGCATCGACGCGACGTTGGCGTCGACCCACGCGGTCCGGTCGAGGACGCGGGCCGACGCGGGACCGCCCCCTCGCAGGCCGGTGTAGTCGGTGACGAGCTCGTCGGCGCGAAGAGTCGCGGCCTCGAAGTCGGTATGAAGCGATTCGGCGAGGTAGGACGAGGAGAACGGGTCCGGGCCGGCGACGCGGCGGGCCACCCGCCTCGCGAGGAGCCAGTCGACCGGGTCGACGACTGTCGCACCCGCAGACTGAGACACGAGTTAGCGCCCCCGGTACTTCGGCTTGAGAACCTTCACGTAGTAGCCGACGAGAAGTCCGCCGATCATCGCGATGACTGCCAGCATGAGCAGCGGCGCGATCCAGTAGAACCACTGGCGCGTGACCGCGACGCTGGACGCAAGGACGAGTGCGGCGGTCATCGGGCCTCGGGTTCGACGGTGAAGCCGAGGGCTTCGGCGATCCGGGCCTTCAGCTCGGGTGGGCACTCGTCGCGGCACTTCGCCGCAACGACCTGGCGCAACTCGATCTCGAAGTCGTAGCCGTGCGCGCAGGGCGGACAGTCGTCGAGATGGCGCGTGATCGCCCGGCGCTTCCAGACTGTGAGCTCACCGTCGAGGTACTCGTAGATCTGATAGAGCGCCCTGTCGCAGTCCATCTCCCGTCCCTACCCCCCTGACCGGTCGGCGGCGGGCTCGGCGTCAGCGTCGGGGAGCAGACCGTGCTCCCTACCGAACTCCCACAACCCCCGCTGGAGCTGCTTTCTTCCTCGATGGAGCCGGCTCATGACCGTGCCGATGGGCACGTCCATGATGTCGGCGATCTCCTTGTACGAGAACCCTTCGACGTCGGCGAGCAGCACCGCCATCCGGAACTGCTCGGGCAGCGCCTCGAGCGCCTCCTTCACTGCCTCGTCGGGAATCGAGTCGAGCACCTCCGACTCCGGTGTCTCCGACGCGTGGGCGGCCTCGAGCCCGCCGAGGCGACGGTAGAGGAAGAAGTCTTCGGTGTCGTCGAGGTCGACCTCTTCCGGGCGGCGCTTCCGGGCCCGATAGGTGTTGATGAACGTGTTGGTGAGGATCTTGTAGAGCCAGGCCTTGAGGTTCGTGCCCTCCTTGAAGCCGCCGAACCCGCGGTAGGCGCGCAGGTACGTCTCCTGGACGAGATCCTCGGCGTCGGAGGGGTTGCGGGTCATGCGGAGCGCGGCGGAATAGAGCGCCGACATGTACGGCATGGCGAGTTCCGCGAACTGGGCCTGGTCGGCCATGACTCCTTCCCTGGTCGCCGTCCCTACCCCTCGGCTGGCCTCGCGAGACTACCCACGCGTCGCGGCGGTTTCGCGATTGACGGCTAGCTCGGTTCCGGCGTGACCTTCCAGACCTCCCCGCCGCCGCTCGGCGCGTCAGTGGTCAGATAGAGCTTGCCGTTCGGCCCCTGCACTGCGCTCCGTAGCCGCGCTTCGTAGCGCGCCAGGCGCTCGTCCTCACCGACCAGGACATCGCCGTTCAGGGTAAACAGGTGCAAGTGCTCGTCCTTGAGGACGGCGGCCGCCAGCGCGCCGTTGTATCCGCTCCATTGGGCGCCATCGAGGAAGGTGCCACCGGAAGGGGCGATCGTGGGGGCACCGGAGCTCCAGACCGCCACGACCGCGTTCGGGAACATCGCGAGGTCGGTCATCGGCACACTCTGGTCGTAGTTGCACGGGACTTCCCCGTCGGACGGGTTCCAGCCGTAGTTCGCGCCCGCAACCAGCTTGTTGACCTCGTCGTCCTCGTTCGGCCCGTGCTCGATCGAGAACGCCTGCCCGTCGCTCGGTCTGAACGCGATGCCCTGCGGATTCCGGTGCCCGCGGGTGTAAACGCGGTCGTCGAACGCGCCGCCGGGGTTACCGGCGGCGCCGGCCCCGGCGGTGTCGACGCGGAGCACTTTCCCGGCGAGTGAGTCGGGATCCTGGGGCGCCGAGCACAGCGCGGCGTCGCCGGTCGTGATCCACAGGTGTAAATCGGGACCGAACCGCAGCCGGCAGCCGTTGTGGACCCAGAAGTGGTACGGGATGCGGGTGACGATGTCGGCGCGGTGCGTGAGACGCGTGAAGCCCGAGTTCACCTTGAACCGGGCGACGCGGTTGTCGCCACCGAAACCGGTCGGGGTGTCGCCGCGCGTCGAAGACAGACAGACGTAGATCCGGCGGTTCTCCTCGAACTCGGGATCGACCGCGATGCCCATCAGGCCGCCTTCGCCACCGACCTTGACGTCGTTGAGATGGCGCAGCACATCGACGGTGTGGCCGTTCTTCACGCCGATCTCGCCGGTGCGCTGGGTGACGAGCATCTCGCCATCGGGTGTGAAGGCGAGATCCCACGGGTTGTTGAGACCCGAGATCGCCACCGTGCGGTGGAGCCCGGACGCGTCGGGAGCGCCACCGAACGCGGGCGGGCCGGCGAGAAGCGCGGCGAGCAGTACCGCGCCGGCTACAGCTCGGCGCGCTACGACGGGGTCACCCGCCAGATCTGTCCTGCGGAACCGCCCCCGTCGGTGACGAGATAGAGGTTCCCGTCGGGCCCTTGCACCGCGCTGCGGAGACGGGCGTCGCCACCGTCGATGGTTCCGAGTCCCTGCTCCTTCTTGAGCTTGTTCCCGTTGTTCTTCAGGAAGAAGATCCGGAGCTCCGTGTTCTTCAGAACCGCGGCCGCGACTTCGTCGTCCCAGTTCTCCCACTGGGGGCCGTCGAGGAACGTGATCCCCGACGGCGCGATCGTCGACGCGCCCGAGTTCCACACCGCCGTGATCGCCTTGGGGAACTTGGCAAAGTCGGTCATCGGCGTGGACTCGTTGTAGCCGGGAACCGGGTCCCAGCCGTAGTTGCGTCCGTTCTTGAGCTTGTTGAGCTCGTCGTCGCGGCCAGGGCCGTGCTCCATGCCGTACGGCTTGTTCGTTACCGGATGGAAGGCGATGCCCTGCACGTTTCGGTGACCGTGGTTGTAGATGCGGTCGTCGAACCCCGTAGTGATCGCCTCGTTGCCGGGATACGCCGAACCGTCACGCTTGATCCTGAGCACCTTGCCCCCGAGCGAGGTCCGGCTTTGCGGCTTCGTGCCCTGGGCCGCGTCGCCGGTACCGACGAAGAGTTGGTCGGTGCCGGGCCGGAAC
>JBOGFL010000354.1:0-7128 GCA_050743285.1 Acidimicrobiia bacterium | reverse complement strand
CGTGGGGTCGATCCAGGCGGTCGAGGCCATCAAGCTCGTACTCGGCGATCACGATCTCGGGCGCGTCCTCGCCGCACGCCGGGCACGCGGGATCGCGCCGCACCTTGAAGGTTCGGAAGCTCTCCTCCAGCGCGTCGTAGGCGAGGAGGCGCCCTACGAGCGGGTCGCCGAGATCGAGCACGAGCTTGATCGCCTCCAGCGCCTGAATCGATCCGACGATGCCGGGCAGCGCGCCGAGCACGCCGGCCTCGGCGCAGTTGGGCGCGAGCTCGGGCGGCGGGGGCTCGGGGAGCATGCACCGGTAACACGGGCCGTCGTACGGCTTGAAGACCGTCACCTGGCCCTCGAAGCGGAAGATCGAGCCGTGCACGACGGGGATGCGCTTCAGAAGCGACGCGTCATTGAGCAGGTAGCGGGTCGGAAAGTTGTCGGTGCCGTCGACAATGACGTCGTAGCCGTCGATGATGTCGAGCACGTTGTCAGCGCCGAAGCGGACGTCGTACGTGACGATGTCGACATCGGGATTCAGTGCGGTGAGCGTCTTCTTGGCGGAGTCGACCTTGCGCTCACCGACGCGATCGAGGTTGTGGAGGATCTGCCGCTGGAGGTTCGACTCGTCGACGACATCCATATCGACGATGCCGAGCGTGCCGACGCCGGCAGCCGCGAGGTACAGCGCAGCGGGGGAGCCGAGCCCGCCGGCCCCGAGGAGCAACACCTTGCTCTCGAGCAGACGTTGCTGGCCCTTCTCCCCGACCTCGGGAAGGAGGACGTGGCGGTGGTAGCGGGCGCGCTGGTCGGGGCTGAGGACCGCCGGAGTCGACCATTGCCGGTTCTCTTTCTTCCAGCGCTCGAAGCCCCCGGCGAGGTTGACGACGTCGGTGTAGCCGAGCTCCTGGAGCGTCTTGGTTGCGAAGGCGGAGCGGAAACCACTGGCGCAGTACACGACGATCGGGGCCGAATGGTCGGGGAGGCGCCCGCCCGACTGGCTCTCGAGGTGGCCGCGGGGGATGAACACCGAGCCGGGAATCGATCCCTGTTCGTATTCGTCGAGCTCGCGCACGTCGAGGAACGTCGCCTCCCCGAGGCGCGCCTCGGCCTCGACGGGCTCGATCTCACGGATGTCCTGCTTCACGCGGGCTAGCAGCTCGCGGGCGCTGGGCATGTCTGCTCCCCTCGGTACTCAATGGAAATGCTACCCCGGGGGTCGGGTATTCCCAAGTGGCGCGGGGGAGAAACCGGCGCCGGCGGCTCAGACGAGCGACACGAGCTGGGGCAGAACCTCACCCAGACGCTCAGGCACGACCGCGGCGGCCTTCGAGTCGAACGGCGTGGGCTCGGCGTTCATGACCACCAGGCGGGCACCGGTCGCCAATGTGATCTCGGGCAGGGCGGCGGCGGGATAGACGGTGAGGGACGTGCCGACGGCAAGGAAGAGGTCGGCACCGGCGGCGGCGCGCTGCGCGCGGGAGAGATCTTCGGGGACGAGGTTCTCGCCGAACGAGATCGTCGCCGACTTGAGGATGCCTCCACAGTCGGCGCAGGCCGGGTCGTCCTCTCCGGCGCGCACGCGGTCGAGGACCTCGTCCATCGTTCCGTGCCAGCCGCAGGCCAGGCACTTGGCGCCATGGACGTTGCCGTGGATCTCGATGACGATCCCGGGGGAGGTCCCGGCGGCCTGGTGCAATCCGTCGACGTTCTGGGTCACGAGCGTGTGCAGGCGGGTCTTGCGCTCGAGCGCGGCCAGGGCGCGATGGCCGTCGTTCGGATCGGCGCTGAACATCGGGCTCTCGATCCGGTTCCGCCACGAGCGCTTCCGGATTTCCCGGTCGTTGACGTAATAGGAGAGAGTGGCCGTCTTCTCGGCGTCGGGGTTCTTCGTCCAGAGGCCCTGCGGCCCGCGGAAGTCGGGGATCCCGGACTCGGTGGAGATGCCGGCGCCGGTGAGCACGACGATCTGGTCGGCGCCGCGCATCCACCCGGCGATGTCGTCGAGGTTCACGTCGAGAGGGTAATTGCTCGTTTTCGAAGATCTCGGCCTCGCGGCCTTCTGCGATGGGACCGCTGCCGGCCAGTTCGTCCGTGGGTCGAGCCCAGCTTGGCGCGGGATTGGCGGAGGGCGCGCCCCGGGACGGGACGGGGCGCGGCCCTCGCGCCGGCGGCCGGTTTCGGGGGGTTACCGGCCGAACCTGCTCGGAGGTCTGGTGGCTACGCGGCGGGTGTCGCGGGCTCGCCGGTCTTCGTGGCCTCGGCCATCACCGCGTCGCGCGCGTCGCAGTGACGTTGGTACGCCCAGCCCGCCGCTTCTCGGCACAGCGACGGGTGGAACCCGGTCGCGTGCAGGACCCGCTCGGTGTGATCGGGGTCGTCACCCTGCTCGATCAGCGTGAACGCCACCCGCCGGGCGCGCCGCCGCGCCGCCGCCAATGGCCCGTCGGCGAGCTCGACGTCGGCCCACTCGGCGTGCGACACCTGGAGCTCGGCAGGCAGCCGGCGGAGGTGACGCGGGTTCACCGGGGGAACGTTGCGCCGTACCGCGACAGTGCCTCGACCGTCGTCGCAGGCGAGATCGAACTGACCGAGACGACCGAGCGAGCGCATGAGCGGCGAGCTGTTGCCCTCGCGCGGGCCGAGTCCGAGCGCCAACGATGTGTCGGCCACGGGTAGCTCGAGGCCGTCGGGCCGGTCGTCGAACTTCGCAGCCAGGTGGCGCAGCAGGAGGAGAGTGGTGGGCCCGAGCGTCGGGAGCCAGAACGTCTCGACGTACATCGAGCGCGGGTCGTGGCCGATCGTGTCGATGACAGGGTCGGGCCAGGGACGGATGTGGACGCTTCCGGGCATTGCAAACCTCCGCGACGACGGGTGGCGGGCGGGGGAAGCGGCACCATCGGCGGCGGCCGCGCCGTTGGACTGCCGAGGATTGTGACAGATTGTAAGAATTGGTGTCAAGAGGCGGGTTGGCGGACCTCGTACTGAGCGACCGCCGCGGTCACGATGTCGGCGGCCAACTCCGGGCCCGGGCCCTCGCCCTCGCCCTCGCCACGAAAGTCCTCGAGCGCGGCCACCGACGTCCACCACTCGTAGACGTTGACGCGGTCGGGGTCGATGGGGTCCGCGGCGACGACGACGTCGAGACCGCCCGGAGCGCCGCGGGCCGCGGCGACGGCCTCGATCGATGTCGTGACGAAGGCGTCGCGCCGGCCCGCGGCCGTCGAGATCCTCCCGGCGACGATGATCATGCGCCGGCCTCCTTTTCTTCGGCTCTCGGGACGCGTCGTGAAGACCCCGCCCGATCGTGAAACTCATCGGCCGACGAGGGTTCCAGGTCGCCCGCGACCTCTTGCATAGCCTGCCGGGCACATGACGCGACGGATGGCGCTGGTCGGGCTGGTCGTCGTGGCCGTGCTGGGCGCGCACGCCGCGGGTGCCAGGTTCGAGCTGGCGCGTACGCCCGTCAACGGCGAGCAACCACCGAACGAGCTCGGGCACGGCGCGATGGCGGAGTCGAGAACCGGAAACGAAGTGGTGATGTTCGGTGCCGGCGACGCGGGCGGCGTCGGGGATCAGACGTGGGTGTACGACATCGCGGCGAGGAACTGGGCGCAACGCAACCCTTCGTGCTGTACGGGGGGCTCAGCGGTGGCAACCCGCGGAGCTTGGCCGACACCTGGCGGCTCCTTCCCGACGGCAACGGGGGCTACGAGTGGGAGCACGTCTGTAATCACTGCCCGCCTGGGCGGCGCGCGTTCGGGGCTATCGCGGCCTGCGGAGAGGATGTTGTCGTGATCGGAGGCCGCGACATCGACACGAGCGCGCCCCAACCCGAGCTCACACTCTCGGACACCTGGCGCGCGCGCGACGGCGAGTGGCGGTTGGTCGATGCCGGCGTCGCTCCGACCGCCTCCACTGATGATCCGGCCGTGCCGTACAATCCGCTACTCGCGAGTCTGCCGAGCGGCGCGCTGCTCGCCGAGAACCACTTCGATGTGTCCGGCGGTGCAATCGTCACCCGCTCCTTCGTCCTGAGTTGCGCGACGGCAGTTCCGATCCCGCCGGTCCGCACCGCACCAGTACCGGTCGAGCCGACGTTTACGGGGTGAGGAAAGCTCTCTCGACGCTCATGTTTCCGAGCGGTACCCGTCGAGAATGAGGTTTGCGGCCGTGCTCGGCGTCATCGCGCCGCCGGCGACTCGCTGCTCCAGATCCGAGACGAGCGCCGCGACCCGCTCGTCGTGGCGTAGCCCGTCGAGCACGGTCTCGGTGACCTCTGACCACATCCAGTCCTTGGCTTGCGCGGCCCGCCGGCGCGCGAATTCGCCCGACGGCTCGAGCGATCCCCGGAACGCCTCGACCGATTCCCACACCTCGTCGATGCCACGACCTTCGAGGGCCGAGCAGACGACGACCCGGGGCGACCACGAAGCGGAGCGTGGCCGCAAGAGGTGGAGGGCGGCGCCGTAGTCGGATGCAGCCCCCTCGGCCGCGGTCCGCAGCTCGCCGTCGGCCTTGTTGACCACGACGAGATCGGCGAGCTCCACGACGCCCCGCTTGATTCCCTGTAGCTCATCGCCGCCCCCGGGCGCGAGCAAGAGAAGGAAGCAGTCGACCATTCCGCCCACCGCGACCTCCGACTGGCCAACGCCGACGGTCTCGACGACGACCACGTCGAAGCCGGCGGCCTCGCACAGCAACAGCGCCTCCCGCGTGCGGCGAGCGACGCCGCCCAGCGTCCCGCCCGTCGGTGTCGGGCGGACGAACGCGTTCGGGTCGCGAGTGAGCTGCTCCATGCGCGTCTTGTCGCCGAGTATCGAACCGCCGGTTCGCGTGCTCGACGGGTCGACCGCGAGCACCGCCACGCGATGCCCAAGGTCGGTGAGGTGCAGACCGAGAGTCTCGATGAAGGTCGACTTGCCCGAGCCCGGAGTGCCGGTGATGCCGAGCCGGATCGAGTCGCCGGTGTGGGGGAGCAGCTCGGTGAGCAGCTCGGACGCCTCGGCACGGTGGTCGGGGCGGGTCGACTCGACCAGCGTGATGCCGCGGGCCAGGCTCCGTCGATCACCCTCCCGGATCGACCGGGCGAGCGGGGTCATGTCGTCCCTCAGTTCCGGGTGCGCCGGATCAGTTCGAGGATCTCGGCCGCGGCCTTCGGGATATTGGTGCCCGGACCGAAGACCGCGCTCGCACCGGAGTCGAGCAGGTATTCGTAATCGGTGGGCGGCACGACGCCGCCGACCACGACGACGATGTCGTCGGCGCCCCGCTTGCGCAGTTCGGCCAGAAGCTCCGGTACCAGTGTCTTGTGACCGGCGGCTTGGCTGGAGACGCCGACGACGTGTACGTCGTTCTCGACGGCGTCGCGCGCCGCTTCCTCCGGCGTCTGGAACAGAGGTCCCACGTCAACGTCGAATCCGATATCGGCGAACGCGGTCGCGATCACCTTGGCGCCGCGGTCGTGGCCGTCCTGGCCGAGCTTCACGACCAGCAGCCGCGGCCGGCGGCCCTCGTCACGCGCGAACTCGTCGACCGCCCGGCGGACAACCTGATACGCCTCGTCATCCTCGTAGGCCGCGCCGTAGATGCCGCTGACGCTGCGGACCGTCGCCCGGTGACGCGAAAACACCGTCTCGAGCGCGTCGGAGACCTCGCCGACGGTTGCGCGCGCCCGCATCGCTTCGACCGCGAGCTCGAGGAGATTGGCGTTGCCGGCGGCGCCGACGGTGAGCGCATCGAGCGCGGCACGGCAGCGCTGCTCATCACGGTACGCCCGGACGTGCTCGAGCCGGTCGATCTGCTGGTCGCGGACGGCAGAGTTGTCGACTTCGCGAAAGTCGACCGGTGGTTCCGTGTCGAGGCGGTACTTGTTGACGCCGACTATCACTTCTTCGCCGCGGTCCACGCGCGCCTGACGCCGTGCCGCGCTCTCTTCGATGCGCAGCTTCGGCATCCCCGACTCGACCGCCTTGGTCATTCCTCCCAGCTCCTCGACCTCGTCGATGAGCTCGAAGGCGGCCGCGGCGAGGCTGTGCGTCAGCGCCTCGACGTAGTACGAACCGCCGAGCGGATCGACCACGTGGGTGACGCCCGTCTCCTCGGCCAGAATCAGCTGCGTGTTGCGGGCGAGCCGGGCCGCGAAGTCGCTCGGGAGCGCGATCGCCTCGTCGAACGAGTTCGTGTGGAGGCTCTGCGTGCCGCCGAGCACTGCCGCCAGCGCCTCGAAGGCGGTGCGCACGATGTTGTTGTACGGGTCTTGTTCGGTCAGCGACACGCCCGAGGTTTGGCAGTGCGTGCGCATCATCAGCGACGCCGGCTGCTCGGGCTCGAACGGCGCCATCAGCTTCGACCACACCAGGCGGGCGGCGCGCAGCTTGGCAACCTCCATGAAGAAGTTCATGCCGATGCCGAAGAAGAACGAGAGGCGACCCGCGAAGTCGTCGATGGGGAGGCCGCGTGCGGTGGCAGCCCGGACGTACTCGAGCCCGTCGGCGACGGTGAACGCCAGCTCCTGGGTGGCGGTCGCGCCCGCCTCCTGCATGTGGTAGCCGGAGATCGAGATCGAGTTGAACTTCGGCATCTGCTCGGCCGTGTACTCGATGATGTCGGCCACGATCCGCATGCTCGCCTCGGGCGGGTAGATGTAGGTGTTGCGGACCATGAACTCTTTGAGGATGTCGTTCTGGATGGTCCCCGCCAGCTGCTCGTGGGCCACGCCCTGTTCCTCGGCCGCAACGATGTACCCCGCGAGCACCGGCAGCACCGCGCCGTTCATCGTCATCGAAACGGTCATGCGGTCGAGCGGAATGCCGTCGAAGAGGACCTTCATGTCCTCGACCGAGTCGATCGCGACGCCCGCTTTGCCGACGTCGCCGACGACGCGCGGATGGTCGCTGTCATAGCCGCGGTGGGTCGCAAGGTCGAAGGCGACCGATAGCCCCTTCTGTCCGGCGGCGAGGTTGCGGCGATAGAAGGCGTTTGATTCCTCGGCGGTCGAAAAGCCCGCATATTGCCGGATCGTCCACGGGCGGCCCGCATACATCGACGCGCGCACGCCGCGGGTGAAGGGCGCGAAGCCGGGGAGGCCCGGGTCGGTCTGGACATCGTCGGCGGTGTAGAGCGGCTTGACGTCGATCC
>JBOGFL010000353.1:0-4484 GCA_050743285.1 Acidimicrobiia bacterium | reverse complement strand
CCTTCGTAGCCCGGTGGGGCATTGAGGACCGCGGTCCAGCCCCAGAGCCGTCCCGTCGGCGGCAGTCGGATCTCTTCGGCGCCGGCGCGACCGCAGTACGGACACGTCGACTGGGCGGGGAAGAAGTCGCGGCCGCACACCTCGCAGCGCCCGCCGATCAGGTACGGCGCGCCGGTCTTGTCACGCGCAAAGAGGCCGGGGCGCACCGGGGCCGGGGTCGCCATCAGATGACTTCGCTGGCAGCCAGGCGATCGAGGTCGTCGTCGGACAGCCCGAGGGTCTCGCGGAGCACCGCACGTGTGTGTTCGCCGAGCCGGGGCGCGCCGGTAGGCACCGGCACCGGTTCGCCGCCGAACCGCGGGAACGGCGCCTGCTGCCGCATCGGTCCCGCCACCGGGTCGTCGACCTCGATGAGGTCTCCACGGTCCGCCATGTGCGCGTCGGTGAAGATGTCGGCCGCGGTGTACGCGGTGGCGACGGGGACATCGTGGGCAACGCAGCGTTGCTCGATCTCTTCGGCGGGCCGGGCCGACGTCCATTCGGCGACGATCGCATTGATGACGTCGCCGTGCGTTGCGCGGTTGGCGAGGCGGGTGAAGCGGGAGTCGTCGAGTAGGTCGGGTCGATCCATCGCCTTGCACAAGCGGGCGAAATTCGCGTCGGAACCGGCGACGATGCAGACGTACTTCCCGTCGCCGGTCGGGTAGTTGTCGAGAGGTGCCGAGTTGGCGAGGCGGTTTCCTTCCCGGTTGCGCACGATCCCCAGCAGGTCGTACGCCGGCAACGTCCACTCGAGGATGCGTAGGACCGCCCCGTACAGAGAAGCGTCCACGATCGCGCCGTTACCTTCCCGGCGGGCGTCACGCGCGTACAGGGCGGCCAACGCGGCCTGACCCGCGAAGGTGCCGGTGAGGTAGTCGGACGTCGTGACGCCGGGGCGGACCGGCGGTCGGTCGGGGTAGCCGGTGAGGTGAAGGAGGCCGCCGTAGCCGATCCCCATTCGGTCGAGCCCGGGGCGCGCGGCGTTGGGACCGGTCTGGCCGAATACCGAGATGCGCACCACCACGAGCCGAGGGTCGAGGTCGGTCGGGCCGATGTGCCACCGCTCCAGCGTGCCGGGCCGGAAGTTCTCGACAACGACATCGGCGGTGGCGGCGAGGCGCCGGAACAGTTCCTGGCCTTCGGCGTTGCGGAGATCGAGCGTCACACTCTTGCGGCCGCGGCCCTCGACCGCCCAGAACAGTGAGTACCCGTCCGCGGTGAACGGGCCGATCTCGCGCATGAAGTCGCCCGACCCGGGCTGCTCGATCTTGACGACCTCCGCACCCATCTCACCGAGGAGCCCGGCGCAGAACGGCGCCGCGATGCGTGTCCCGAGATCGAGCACGCGCAATCCCTCCAACGGACGGCTCATGCCCGTGATCCTACGTTTGACGGGCTCGCGTGGGTGTCGGCGGTCGAGCGCACTACCAGCCGGACACGCTCTCGATGCTTCCCGTCTCGACCGCGGCGGCGAACTCGGCGTGATCACGTTCGTTCTGGTCGGCGTAGTCGGTGGCGAAGCCGTTGTCGCGTGCTAGCGCGACGAGGCTGGTCGCGAGGCGCTCGAGCGGTTTCTGCCGCCGCGCCGAGTCGTGCCAGTGCCCCAGTTGCCGCCGCGTGACGCGCCCGCGGGCGGCGCGGCCGTCCACGCGCCGGTCCGCGAGTGAGGCATGGGGCATGAGCCGGGAGCCTCCTACGCCTTGGGCTCGAGGGGGAGACCGAGCACCCGCTCGCCGATGACGTTGCGTTGGATCTCGTTGGTGCCGGCCCAGATCGAGGACGCCTGGTAATAGAGCCACGACCGCTGCCAGGCGCCCTCGCCCGGGTTGTCGGTCGCGCCGCGCCAGAGCGGAGCGGCGGGCCCGAGAACGGCGAGCACGGTGTCGTGGAGCCGCTTGCTCATCTCGCTCCAGTAGAGCTTCAGCAGGCTGCCCTCGGGGCCGGGCTCGCGGCCCTTCGCGAGGCGCGAGAGCGTTCGCCAGTTGAGGAGTTGGAACAGCCGTACCTCCACCACGCCCTGGGCAAGGCGGCGCCGGAGTCGAGGATCGTCGAAGCCGCTGCGTTCGAGGGCGAGACGCAGCAGCTCCTCGACGAGCTGGATGTGGATGACGAGCTGGCGGGGGTTGATGCCGCGCTCGTGCGACAGTGTCGCGTTGGCGACCCGCCAGCCGTCGTTGAGCGGGCCCACGAGCTGCTCGTTCGGCACGAACACGTCGCTGAAGAAGACCTCGTTGAATTCGGCCTCGTCCGTGATCTGGCGCAGCGGCCGGACCTCGACGCCGGGGGCGCGCATGTCGACGACGAGGTACGAGATCCCGCGCTGCTTCGGCGCGTCCGGGTCGGTGCGCGCCAGGCAGACACCCCAGTCGGCGAACTGGGCGTAGCTCGTCCACACCTTCTGACCCGAGAGGACGAACCCGCCCTCCGCCGGCGTTGCCTGCGTCGTCAGCGAAGCGAGGTCGCTCCCGGCGCCGGGCTCGCTGAAGAGCTGGCACCACAGCTGCTCCGCCGAGAGGATCTGCGGCAACCAGCGCGCCTTCTGCTGAGGGGAACCCTGGGCGAGCAAAGTCGGCCCGACGAGGTTGATCCCGATGCGGCCGACGAGCTCCGGGGCCCGCGCCCGCGCCAGCTCCTCGGTGACGACGAAGTGCTCGACCGGACCGGTACCCCGGCCGCCGTACTCGGTCGGCCACGCAACACCGACCCAGCGACCACCCGCAAGCTTCGACTGCCACCCGCGCCCGAAGTCGACCTCCTCGGCGAGTGAATCGAAACGCGGCGGAAGGCCCCTGCCGTACTCCCAGGGCAGGTTCTCGCGAAGCCAGTCGCGGACTTCGGCGCGAAGACGCGCCTCAGTCTGGCTGGCGCGCAGATCCATGAATCGTTCTCATCTCAGCGTTCGTCGATGGCGACGTACTTGCGCTCGGTGTGACCGGTGTAGATCTGGCGGGGCCGGCCAATCTTCGTCTTGTCGCTCTCCATCATCTCTTTCCAGTGGGCGATCCAACCTGGGAGACGACCGATCGCGAACAACACCGGGAACATCTCGGTGGGGAAGCCCATGGCCCGGTAGATGAGGCCCGAGTAGAAGTCGACGTTGGGATACAGGCGGCGCTCGACGAAGAAGTCGTCCTCGAGCGCGATGGACTCGAGCTCCAGGGCGATCGCGAGGAGGTCGTCCATCACGCCGACCTCACCGATCACCCGATCAGCCGCCGCCTTGATGATGCGGGCCCGCGGGTCGTAGTTCTTGTACACACGGTGGCCGAATCCCGACAGACGGAAACTGTCGTCGGGGTCCTTCGCCTTCTCGACGAACTTGGTGAGGTCACCGCCGTCCTCGCGAATCTGTTCCAGCATCTCGATGACCGCCTGGTTGGCGCCGCCGTGGAGCGGACCCCAAAGAGCATTGATGCCGGCCGCCACCGACGCGAAGAGGTTGGCGTCACTCGAGCCGACGAGCCTGACCGTCGACGTCGAGCAGTTCTGCTCGTGATCTGCGTGCAGGATCAGGAGCTCCTTGAGGGCCCGTACGATTCCCTGACTCACCTCGTAGGGCTCGGACGGCACCGCGAACATCATCGTGAGGAAGTTCTCGATGAGATCGAGCGCGTTGTTCGGATAGAGGAACGGTTGCCCGATCGACTTCTTGTAGGAGTAGGCGGCGATCGTCGGCAGCTTCGCCATGAGCCGGATGATCGACAGCTGAACCTGATCCGGGTCGTGCGGGTCGTCGCTGTCCTGGTAGAAGGTCGAGAGCGCGCTCACCACCGACGACAGGATCGCCATCGGGTGCGCGTCCTTCGGAAAGCCGTCGAAGAACCGCTTGACGTCTTCATGGAGCAGCGTGTGCTTGCGGATGCCGAACCGGAAGTCGTCGAGTTCCGCCCGGTTGGGCAGGTCGCCGTAGATGAGGAGGTAAGACGTTTCGAGGAACGATGGATGCTCGACCTCGACGAGCTGCTCGATGGGGACGCCCCGGTAGCGCAGGATGCCCGCTTCCCCGTCGATGAAGGTGATCGCCGACTCACACGAAGCGGTGTTCATGTAGCCGTAGTCGAGCGTCACCAGCCCCGTTTCGGCCCGCAGCCGGCTGATGTCGGCACCCAACTCGTCCTCGGTGCCTCGCACGACGGGCAAGGTGATCTCGCGGTCGGCGTACCGCAGCGTCGCAGGGGGCTCGGGCACGGATTCCTCCTCGTTCCCTCGTTCCTCAGAATGTAGTGCGAGACTGCGCCCGTGGATTTCGAGCTGTCCGACGACCAGGTCGCGTTGCGCGACGCCGCTCGCGAGGTACTCGACGGCCTCGCGTCGTCGATCCAGGTGCGATCGGTGGTCGATGCCGGCGGCGGCCACGACGCCGTGTTGTGGCGGGCGCTGATCGACCAGGGATGGACGGGGGTCGAGCTCTCCGAAGACCGCGGGGGCCTCGGGCTCACCAC
>JBOGFL010000352.1:0-18313 GCA_050743285.1 Acidimicrobiia bacterium | reverse complement strand
GGGTACTCGACACCGTGTTCGGCTCGACCGCCGCCCACGCCGAGGCCATCTTCGGCGGCCTGGGCGGCTAGGGCCCTGCGGGAGACGATGAGCGACCGCGACTGGAAGCCCCTGCTCGACGACCTCGAAGCGCGGCGGAGTGCGGTGATCGACCCGCGTGACCTGCGCGACGCGTTGCTCGACGGGCTGCGGCAGGCGGGCGCCCGCCGCGCCAAATCGCCCCTTCCGCGTGCCCACTACGGCATTCGTCCCTAGGTCCGATCACAGATGGCGCGGATCCGACTCGGTCGCCGCCGGGCGGAACGGGAACGTCACGATGGCCGTGCGAGGGCGGTACCGCAGGCGTGACTCGAGTTGCAACGCGAGCTGGTTGTGCAGCGGCTCTTCCCAGTAGTGCGCGACCGCGTACTGGGGGATCACGACGGTCGTGAATGCGTCGGGCCACCGGGCCGAAAGTAGGTCGAGATGCTCGAGTAGAGGGTCGACGTAGCGCCGGTACGGCGAATCGAGGATCACGAGCGGCTGGTCGAGTCCGGTGCGCGCCCAGTCGGCTTGGAGCTTTTGTCGGTCGTCGTCGTCGATCGCGACCGCGACCGCCTCGATGTGGTCGGCCGCCAGGGTCCGAACGTACGCCACCGCCTCGGCCGGCCCGATGCTCACCTTGGGAAACACGACCACCACGATGTTGGCGGTCTTCTGTGCGTGCCAGCCGTCTGGCACCCGGCAGGCATCCTCGACTCGCGAGTAGTGACGGCGAATGGCGAGGAACCCCATGACGGCCACCGGAATCAACACCAGAGGGATCCACGCCCCAATGGTGAACTTCGTCACCACCACGACTGCGAGCACGAGCCCGGTCGCCAGCGCGCCGGTGGCGTTGATGATGAGACCGCGCCGCCAGGCGCGTTCTCGCCGCCGCCGGTGGTGAACAACCATCCCCGACTGCGACAGCGTGAAGGCTGTGAACACGCCGACGGCATAGAGCGGGATCAGCGAGTTCGTGATCCCGCCAAACGCCACGAGCAGGATCGAGGCGACGACCGCCAAGGCCATGATCCCGTTCGAGAACACGAGCCGGTCACCTCGCACCGCGAGTTGCTGCGGCAAGAAGCCATCGCGGGCGATGATGGACGAGACACGGGGAAAGTCGGCGAAGGCGGTGTTGGCGGCGAGCGCGAGGATCAGCGCGGTCGACGCCTGCAGGACGAGGTACGCGGCGTTCTTGCCCCCGTACACCTCCTGTCCCAGTATCGAGAGAAGCGTCTGGTAGTTGTGGCTGTCGGGCGCGTACGGCGTCGGGTTGATGCGTTGCACGAGCAGGGCGATGAAGAAGAACCCGGCGCCGAGGATCGTCGCCATCCACGTCAGTGTGATGGCAGCGTTGCGCGGCTCGGGCTTGCGGAAAGCCGGCACGCCGTTGCTGATCGCCTCGACGCCGGTCAGCGCGATCGCGCCTGACGAGAAGCCCCGCAGGAGGATGAACGGCGTCAGGCCGGCGAGCATCACCGATCCGCCGGTGAACTGGTCAACGCGCGCCTCGTTGGTAGGAAGCGGATCGAGGTCTCCGAGGAACGAGCGCGCCAGGCCGAGGACGATCAGCCCCGCCAGCGAGGCGATGTACAGGTAGGTCGGGAGCGCGAAGAGACGACCCGACGACTGCATTCCGCGCAGGTTGCCAATGGCAAGCATCGCGACGACGGCCAGGCAGAGCCACACCCGGTACGGGTTCAAGTCTGGGAACGCGGACGTGACGGCTGCGACGCCGGACGAGACGGATACCGCCACCGTCAGCGTGTAGTCGACCATCAGGGAGCCACCGGCGACGAGCGATGGGATCCTCCCGAGGTTCTCCCGGGAAACGATGTACGAGCCGCCACCCCCCGGGTACGCGTGAATCGTTTGGCGGTAGCTGAATGCCACCAGCGCGAGGAGCACGATCACGACGATCGAGATCGGCAGCAGCGCATTGATCGCGTCCTTCAAACCCGCTTGGGGAATCAGGACGTCGAGAACCTCTTCCGACGCGTATGCAGTCGAAGAGATGGCGTCGGACGAGAAGATCGCCAGCGCGAGGATCTTGACGAGCCGCTCGCCGGACGCGGCCTTGGTGGGCAGTGGACGCCCGACGAGGAGGCGCCGAATCGTCGCGGTCATGAGCGCGGCAGACTATTCCTCGCCTCGACCTGGCGAACGGGCTAGGTGATCCCCATTCGCTTGGCGACGCCTTTTCTGATACCGGCCATCCGGTTGTAGACGTTGTTGCCCGGACACTCGGTCGAGTTCCAGTCGCGGTGCCCGGTGATCGTATTCGTCGGGACGTGGGTGCCTGCAGGCCAGTGCGACGCGCCGCCCGCGCTGATACTCACGGTGGTCCCGAGCGGATTGATGTCCCAGGCGAGGAAGCGCCAGGCGATGACGTCCGAAAGTGGCTGTTTGGCACTGGAGGTAAAGGGTGCCGACTGGTAGTTGCCGAGGATCGAGACTCCAAAGCTGCCCTTGTTGTGTCCGCTGGTGTGGGCGCCGAAGATCGGGTTGTGCGTGCGCCGGCTGCCGGCGCGGCCGACGTAGCTGTGGCCGTACTTGTCGACGAGGAAGTTGTAGGCGATGTCGCAGTAGGGCGGGTTGAACGGCCCGTGCATGTGGTACTGCTGGATGCCCTTCACGATGCCGGGGCCGTCACCGTTGTTGTAGCTGTTGGCGCCGGCGGTGTGATGCACGATGCCGAAGCGAACCTTGTTGAACGTCCCGGGGTTGCACTGGGGGGATTCGGCTCCCCATGCCTTGCGTCCGACGAGATGGGGCGGGGCGGGAACCTTGTGACCGCCGGCCGCGTCGGCGCGGTCGGCGACGAACGCAACGCTCGCCAGTGCGAGCCCGACCGCCAGCAAGGTCGCGACCTCCCGACGCCGCCGGACGGCCGGTCCGATCCCGGCCGCCGCGAATGTGAGCGCACCTACGCCGCCGACGCCGAGCGCAGCCTCGTCGGAAGTGGAGTCCGCGGCGGGCGTGTCGACAGAGATCGTGACGAGTTCGACGTCGGTGGCGCTGCCGCTCGTCAGCGTGACCCGCACGGCCGACGCGTCGCCCGACCACACCGGCTCGGTTCCGTGCTGGACCGACGCGACGGTCGCACCTTCCGGCGCGCCCGGGTCAGGACCGGTGTCGTCGCCCATCGCCCGGACTTCCTGCGGCGCGGTCCACGCTTCGTCCTCGACCGTCTCGATGGTGAACGTGGAATCGGGGTCGCCCCGCCAGCCAATGCCGAACAAGTCGCCGCTCGTGTCGACGCGCGCCGACCAGCCGGTTGACACACCCGAAGGAGTCAGCGCGGTCTCGTCGGTTGTCGCGGACGGGACCGGCGCTTCCTGGCTGTGTGCGGCGGTCGCGAAGCCCAAGACCATGAGGAGGCACGCCGCCACGAGGAGGACTCGCCGCATCGACCCCAGGGTGTCACATGGGAGGGTCGCGGCGGGCGACACCCCGGGATACGAACCATGAACCCGGGACGCCACCGTCGGTGCGCACTCGCCGGTGCGAGAAGAGAAACTGGTCGCCCTGTCGCACCAGTCGGTCACGGTAGCGACCCCAGTGGTCGACGCCGCGCCCGGTCACCACGAGGAAATAGCACCGAGCGCGAGCGACGTCGGGCCCGTCGACTTCGATGTGCAGATTCGCGGTGAAGTGTCGGATGAACGGCACATCCGACGCCGACGCGAGATCCACGTTGACACCAGTCACGAAATCGTGGATTGCGTTGCGGCCCTTGTGCGTACCTTCGCCTGCGACTTCGAGCACGCCGTCCTCGGCGAACAGGTCGAGGAACTCGCCGAAGCGGCCGCTGTCGACAGCATGTGCGTACGCAGCGACGGTGTTGCGCACCATCTCGCGTGCCTCGAGTTCCCAATGCTCCATGTGTGACTGACGCTACTGTCGGGAACTGTGAGTGCGCGGCAGACCACCGTGCTCGAGGTGCTCTCGAGCCGCATGGAGTCGGATCCCGATGGGCCCTACCTCGATTTCGAGGGTGTCGATTACTCGGCCCGGCGTATGGACGACGAGAGCAACCGGCTCGCGCACGCGCTTGCCGAGTTCGGCGTCGCTCGTGGCGAACGCGTGGCGACCCTGCTCGAGAACGGACCCGAGCAGGTGGTCTCGTTCTTTGCGGCGTTGAAGCTCGGTGCGGTGCAGGTTCCGATCAACACCGCGCTCAAAGGCGATTTCCTCCACCATCAGCTCGCCGACTCGGGCGCCCGGGTCGTGGTGGTCCAGGGCGACTTCGCCGATCGGGTCGCCGAGGTCGCCGGTTCCCTGCCCGAGCTCGTCGCCGCCGTGGTCGTTGGGGAACCGGCCGAGCAGATCGCCGCGATCGCCCAGCACGACTGGGCGGCCACGCTTGCCGGTTCCAGCGGGTCAGCGCCTGCCGACGCCGACGTCGGACCTTCCGACCTCGCGTGCTTCATCTACACCGCCGGCACGACCGGACCCTCGAAGGGCTGCATGCTGCCGCACAACTACATCGTCGCTCTCGCCGACCAGATCATCAGGGCGTGGCAGCGCGGTCCCGACGACGTCGTGCTCACGCCGTTGCCGCTATTTCACTTCAACGCGATCTCCGTGTGCGTCGTCGGGACGCTCGTCTCCGGCGGACGCGCCAGCATCGCACGTCGTTTCTCGGTGTCGCGGTTCTGGCCCGAGGTGCAGCGCACGGGTGCCACGATGGTCTCGATGCTCGGGTCGTTGGCAATCCTCATCGCCGACGCGGCTGACCATCCGCAGCAACGGGGACACCGGCTCCGGCTCTGCGCCGCGGCCCCTATGCCGCCGGCCACCGACGAGATCTGGCGCCAGCGTTTCGGATGCGCCACCTTCAGCGGCGGCTACGGCATGACCGAGGCGTCCCTCATCTCGATGCTTACCGCCGGAGAGGTCAACAAGCCGGGCGCGGCGGGCAAGCCGAACGACCACGACTTCGAGGTGTGCATCGTCGATGACGATGACATCGAGGTGCCGCTCGGCGAGGTCGGGGAGATCGTGTGCCGCCCGCAGGCGCCCAACTTGATGTTCGCCGGCTATTGGCGGCGTCCGGAGGAAACGCTCGCGGTATTGCGCAACTTGTGGTTTCACACCGGAGACCTCGGCCGCATCGACGAAGACGGCTTCCTCTACTTCGTAGACCGCAAGAAGGACTACCTCCGCCGTCGGGGCGAGAACATCTCGTCATTCGAGCTCGAGAAGACGTTTCACGGTCACACCGCCATCCTTGACGTCGCCGTCCACTCGGTGCCCTCAGACCACGGCGAGGACGAGGTGAAGGTCACTGTCGTGCTCCAACCGGACGAGGGCCTCAGCGCCGAGGACTTGTGCCGCTGGGCAGTCGACCGGGTGCCGTACTTCGCGGTTCCGCGCTACATCGAGTTTCGCGACGACCTGCCGCGGAATCCGGTCGGCCGGGTCCTGAAGTACCAGCTTCGCGACGATGGGATCACGGAGGGCACCTGGGACCGCGAAGCTTCCGGCTTCACGTTCGACCGGCGCTGATCTTTCGCACCTTCCAGATCTGCTCGGCCGGCCAGCGACGCGCCCAGCGGTAATCGACATAGTCGTCGTAGGTGGTCGTCCCATCTTTGGGCGCCCGCAGCTCGAGGAGATCCTCGACCGTGAATCCGTGACGTTGGAAGAGCCGTAGCCATTCGCCGGTCGGCAGGACGAAGTCGATCGTGCCCTCGTCGAAGTCGAGACGGCGCATCCCGAAGTACTTGCGTTGGAGCTCTCTTGTCTGGCGATCTCGCTCGGTGTCCCACGTCATCGCGAGAAGTGGAGTGCTGCCGCAGAATGCGAACAGACCACCGGGCCTCAAGAGGCGGGCAACCTCGGGCAGCGTCCGCTCCGGATCGCAAAAGCTCGCGGCGCCATGGTCGCTGAGCACGACGTCGAAGCTCGCGTCCCGCAACGGCACGCGTTCGCCGCTGGCGAGCACCAGCGGCACGTCGACGCCGGCCCGGGTCGCGTGCTTGTGCGCGTGGCGAAGCTGGCCGGCGGAGAGATCGAGACCGACGGCGCGGACACCCGCCGCGACCAGTGCAGTCGACCATTGGCCGCCGCCGCACCCCAGCTCGAGCACGTCGCAACCGGTGACGTCACCGAGCACGCCCAACTCGGATTCCGGGATCCGCCACGCGCCCCAGGCCGCGGGCGCACCGGCCAGGTGGGCTCCGTGCGCGGCCTGATAGCCGTCGGCGTCGGCGTCCCAGAAGGCGCGGTTGTGGCGCTCGTAGTCGCGTGCGATCCGCGCTACTCCTCGAGCAGCTTCTCCCGCTCGGCCCGTTGCTTCTTCCACTCCGCGAGGAACGCCTCGTACCCGGTCTTGGCGGCGGTGCCGGCGTCTCCGACCGCGGCCTGCACGTCGTCGGCGACCTGCTGGAGCTGGTCGCCGAGCCCGGAGGCGCTCTGTTCGAACTGCTCGGCGAACGTCTTCCACGCGTCGCCCGCGGTTTGGCTGGCCTCGTCGAGCTTGGCGCGAGCATCGCGCTGCCGGTCCTGGAGCGCATCGATGGCCTTGTCGAGGCGGTCACGCGCCTCGGCCTGCGCCAAGTCGGCCTGGACGCGCAGTTCGTCGAGCTGGGTTCGAAGCCGTTCGAGCGCGTCCTGCGCTCGGGCCCGGTAGTCGTCCTGGACGCTCATCGCGGTCTCCTTACTTCACTTCGTCGGCCGTCAGCGTATCCCGGCACTACGATCTGACGCCGCGTCAGGTTCCGAGGGGGATGCCATGACCGTCACCGAGTCCACGGCGTCGAGTGTCGATCTCCACTACGTCGACGCCGACGGGCACGTGCTCGAGCACCCGAACGCAATGCTGGACTATGCGCCGGAGAAGTTCCACGACCGGATCTGGCACATCGAGACGACCGGAGACGGCCGGGAGTTCGTGGTGTTCGACGGCACCCGCGAGCCGGCCAACGTGTTCGCCTATGCCGCGAGTGGCGGGATGCCGCCCGACGTGCAGGCCCGGGCCGCGGCGGGGGAGCTCAAGTACACCGAGATCCGACCGGGCGCGTTCGATCCCGCGGCCCGCCTGCGTGACCTCGACACCGAGCGCATCGACCAGACGGTGCTCTATCCGACGTTGATGCTCGGAATCGCAAGCGTGCCCGACCTCGAATTCGCGATCGCGCAGTGCCAGGCATACAACGACTGGCTCAGCGACTTCTGCGCGTCGGCGCCCGACCGCTTCTTCGGCATCGCGATCATCCCGCAGCAGGACGTCGAGGCCGCCGCCGCCGAGATTCGCCGGGCCGCCGGCAAGCCGGGGCTGGTGGGCACGTTCATTCGCCCGAACCCGGTCGTCGAATGGCGCCACTTCCACGACCCGGTGTACGACCCGATGTGGAAAGCGGCGGCCGATGTTGGCTGGCCGCTCGGTCTCCACCCGTTCCTCGCCGCCGACCTTCCCGGCGCGGTACTCGGCCTCCACCTCAACGAGGTCCGTTCCCGCACTGCCATGGAAATGGGTGGGCGGCTCAACATGGACAACATCTTCTACACGCAGGCAATTGGCAACCCCGTCGACATGATGACCGCGTTGTGCTTCGTGGTGGCCGGCGGCGTATGTGAGCGCTATCCGGATCTCCGCTTCATCGTGCTCGAGACGAACGGCGGCTGGATCACGCCGTGGATGGAGCGGCTCGACCACCACTGGAAGACGTTCCCGTTCGACGTGCCCGACTGCAAGCGTGCTCCGTCCGAGTACTTCCGCCGGCAGTGCTACATCAGCTTCGACGCCGACGAGGAGACGCTGTTGCTCGCGGCGGCCTCGCCGTACGTCGGCGACGATCGCATCATCTGGGCGTCCGACTACCCGCATCCTGACGCCAAGTTCCCGGGCACCGTCGCGGAGCTGACCGAGAACATCGGACCCCTCGGCCCCGAGGCGCGCGCCAACATCGCCTGGCGCAACGCGCAGCGCCTCTACGACCTCCCGAACCCGCCCGACGCCTGACGACGCGACCAGCTACGGATCCGGGATCTTCGACCGGACGAAGGTGAGCACTTCGGCCGCGAGCTCGAGCGCCGCGGACGCCTGCCGCTCGGTGAAGGTCGTCGCCGGAATGCCGGACGGAAGCGAATCGGGGTAACGAGTCGGCTGGTAGTAGACGTCGAGGCCGGCCCACTCCGCACACCGTTCCGCCGCCTCGGGCGCGGCGCGCGCGACCTCTTCGCAGAGCGCCCCGACACCATGGCCGAAGACGCGATCCGCGCCGGTGGAGTAGAGGAGGCCCTTCAGCGCCATCTCCGCGGCCTGCTGTGCGAGGAAGCACGCCATCGCGTGCCGGTTTCCGCCCGCGAGAAACTGGCCGTCCGAGAGGTCGTGTTCGGCCTGGGCCACCCATCGGAGACCCTCGGCCCGCGGGTCGCGGCTCACCACAGTGCCTTCCCGCGCGTGAGGACGTCGTCGGCAAATCGCCCGCCCTCCGTCGCTTCTGCCGGCGTGTAGACGAACAGGTCGACGGGCGCACGTGGTTGCAGCTCGCGCCGCAAGGTCGCGATGCGTTCGACGTACGGTTCGTCCGTCTCGCGAATCACGAAGAGATCGAGGTCGCTGCCCGCGTGGATGCCGCCGGCCACGGCCGACCCGAACACATAGACCGCGACGATTCCCGGGAGGCGCCGGAGGAGCCCCGTGAGTCGTTCGAGCTCCGAACGTAGCAAGCGCTCGCGTTCGGCGGCTCGCCCTCGTATAACCGTGACCATGGATCGAGCGTAGGTCGTGAGCGAGTCATCGCCGCAGCACATACGCCGGTGGCCGGACGAGTATTCGGCCGTCGCGGGCTCGGCGCAGGTCCCAGCCGCCCTCGTGGACCATGCGGTGGTGGGAGCTGCACAGCAGCACGCAGTTGTCGCGACAGGTGGGCCCGCCCTTGGTCCAGTGCACGAGATGATGCACGTCGCACCAGGCCGGCGGCCGATCGCACCCCGGGAACACGCAGCCGCGATCCCTGACCACGAGGGCGCGCCGCAGCGCCGCCGGCGCGGTCCGCGAAGCGCGCCCGACGTCGAGCGGTTCGCTTCGGCTGTCGGTGATCACCCGGTGCACCTTGCAATCACACAGCAACCGCCGCGCTGCCTCACCGGTGAGGACGCCACCCCACTCGAGGTCGGCGCCCGGCGCGCCCGGTGCTCCCACTGCGGTCTCCAAAGAGACGACGACGCCGACATGGGGCCGTTCGCCGCCGCGATCCGGGAGCTCGCCCGTATCGAGCGCACGGCGCGCCAGCTCCACCAGTGCGTCGGCCCGTCGCTGCGCCGGCGTGCGCGCCTCCCCGTTGCTCGGATTGGGAGCGCTCAGCGCGTCGAGCGCCGTCAGCACCGTCGCACCACCCTCGGCGTCGAGGTCGCCCTGGACGCCGAACATCCCGCCCGCCTTCGGCGCGATCTTCAGTTCCCGGCGCGCATGCTGCCGACGCGCCCTTTCCACTTCGCGTGCCGCATCACCGCGATGACGCCAGTGCGTCAGGCGCCGCTCCAGTTTGCGCGGCTCGCAACGCCGCGACTCCTCCACCAGGTGCTCCTGGACCTCGACGACGAACTCCTCGTCCAGGTCCTTGGTCGCGTCGCACACGACGCGTACCTGCCCGTACCCGAGCGATCCCGCGGCAAAGGCCTCGGCCACCTTCGGGAGCTTCTCCAGCCGGCGCGAGAGCTCGACCCGCTGCTTCGCGGCGCCAGGAGCAAGATACGAACGGGCGACGAGCCACGACGCCGTCGAAACCGATCCCTCGTCGGCATACCCGCCCCGCCGGTCGAAGGCCGCGAGCCTCCGCACGCGCTCGGCTTCGATGCGCTCGCCCACGATTCCGAGCATCACGATGTCCTGTCCGAGCGTCGAGAGATCGATCGCATCGGGATCTTCGCCGGCGAGCTCGTCGATCCCCGACCACAACACGCTCATCCGACTTCCCTCGGGCCACAGGACGCCGTTGAGAGGAGGAACGGAAGTCGCGCCTTCACCCAGCTCACGTATCCGAGCCGTCGTCGGCGTCGCAGACACGTCGCGACAACTCGGCCTGACGCCGGTGAAGCTCAGCCTTCAGGCGCTCGATCACGACGCCCAGCGCCACGATCTCGTTGCCTACTGTCCGGACATCGATCGTGTCTACGTCTTCGGTCGCGAGCTCCTCGATGCGAGCCCACAACCCGTGCGACCTGTCCATCCCCGCCTCCTTCGAAGCGCGCGTGGGGAGTGCACGATTCCGGGGGAAGAAGGGGAAGCGAGCGCCCGGCGAGCCGTCGCCGGCCGGCTCCCGAACGTCTGTTCGATAGCTTAGCAGACCGGTGTGACACTCTCGGCCCGAGAGTCCGCGATCTCGTCGGTGGCGCTGGCTACGTTGCCGCGATGAGCAGTCGCCGCAACCGCCGCCGGGGCCGTCACCGCCGGAATGGGCACGGACGAGTCACGCCGAAGGGCACCCAGCCGACCGGCCCCAGACCTCGCCGAGCGGACTCGTTCGCCGACCACCCGCTTCGCCCGATCCTTCGTGATGCAAGAACGATGCTCGGGGCGCGGGACCCGCTCGACATCGAATGTTTCGCGTCGACGATGGTCGCATGCTTCCAGCCTCAGCGCCTCGGGCGGCAGGAACCCGAGGATGTGCTCGCACCCGCGATCGAAGAGTTCGCGGACCTCGGCGGCGTCGAGGCGCTGATGCTGCTCCGCGGCTTCGCCGCCGTCGCGCCCGAGCTGCACGCAGCCCGCGCGAGGCGGGCCGCCGACGACCTCGCGCGCCGCGGTCTGGCCGAGCCCGCCTGGGCCCGCGACGTCGGGCGCGCCACGGTGGACGAGGCCTGCATCATGGCCCACGTCCTCGGCGACGGCGACAACGTGCTCGTCGGGTGCCGATACCCGAGCGGCCGGGCGCACACGCTCTGCGTCTACATCGACCACAACCTTGGCACCCTCGTGAAGGACGCCTTCGTCGTACCCGACGGGATCGACACCACGCTCGGGCACTTCCGCACGCTCGCCGCCGACGATCCCGACACCACGTTCGCGCCGATCTCGCTCGCCGACGCCGCCGCGCGCATCCGGGCGGCGCTCGACCTCACGGACATCACCGTCCCGCCCATCGAGACCGAGACGTTCCCGGCGGAGCGGGCCGTCATCGACGCGCGCCTTGCGCTGATGCCGGCCGGAGGCGCCGTCCCGAGCGCGCCCGAGCTCGACAATAAGGCGCGCGACCGGCTCGTCGCCGACTTCCTCGCCCACGAGGGCGTGGCGCTCGCCGGCGATGACGCCGCCGCGATCGTCGCCAGCCACCTCGTCGACTTCTGCTGCGATTACCTCGACGGACGGCCGCTGCGGTGGAGCCCGGTCGTCGTGGAGGTCCTGCTGGCCGACTGGTGGCCGCGCAAGGTGGCGGGCCCGCCCGAGCAGCACGCCATGGTGCCGGCCACGCTCCGTGCGTGGGTCCGCTACGCCGGTCGCCGCCGGAACCTGCGCCCGGTCCACATCGACGACACGCTGGCAGCCGTCGACGAGTACGAGGACGAGTTCGCGGCCGCAGTGAACGACCCGGCGGCGTGGGGCCCGGCGAAGTCGATCGTCACCCAGATGGTGCGCGCCGGCGTCGACCTCACCGACCGGGCCGCGGTCGGGTCCTTCGTCGACGACCTCAATGCCGGGCGCGACCCTGCTCTCGCACCACCCCAAGAGTTCGACTGGAACCGGCATCCCCAAGGCGTTGCGCCCCCGGGTCGACGCCATCGTCGAGACGTGCGACCGGGTTTGCGACAAGGCTCTCAACGACGAGTACCGCGCGTTCGCTCACCGGGTCGTTGTTCGACTCGCACGGAAACGGCCGTCGCCACTGAGCCGAGGCGACACGGCAATCTGGGCCGGCGGCATCCTCCACGCGATCGGCCAGGTCAACTTCCTGTTCGCCAAGCGGTCGCAGCCGCACCTCTCTGCCGGTGACCTCGCCCGCGTCGTTGGCGCCAACCCGAGCAGCACCGCCCAGAAGGCCAAGGTCGTGCGGGACGCGCTGCCGATCCGCGACTTCGACCCCGATTTCATGCGCGGCGAGCTTCTGGCGATGGGCCCCTACGTCGCACTCGCCCGGTACGGCCTCCGCGCCGGCTGAGGCCGATGCCGACACTCCACCTATCGGCGCGTCCAGTCCCGACGGTAACTCTCCGGTGTTAACGAGGTGAGGACGCTCGCGTCGCTTCCACGAGCGTCTCCGCGCCACCGAAGCTTCCGTACCCACCTCGGTCGGTACGTCGGATCGGTGCTTCGAGGATCCGGAGGATGCCCCGCGCCGCGAGTTCGCTCGGCCCGTCGACAGAACGTCGATGTGGTGCAGTGCGCTGGTCGCGAGCGCCGACGAGTGCCGGATCGGCGACCACCGATCGTGCAGTGTCGCGGTCGATCGGTACCGACCAGAGCGGCCACCGGAACGCGCTGCGCTTCCATGCCCGGTCGCAGGCGGTCGTTTCCACGACACGGTCCTGACGTCCGCCGCGGGTCTCGACGACGCGGACCGGGAAAAACGAGAGGCCAAGTAGCGCGAGCCAGTCTGCGCCCGGAACGCCTGCAGGTGCGGTATCGGTCGGGGCCGTAGCCTGAAGCGCGTATGGCCGACCGTAGGAGCTATACGCGTCCCAGCGAAGAGTCTTGAAGTCGCTGGTTGCCTCCCAAGGTCCGAACAGGGCGCGACGTACATGCTCTGGGCCTAGGCCCGTGGCAAGGGCCTGCGCCATTGCCAAGAATTGCTGGTTCCCCGCGGTGAAGTGCAAGTGCGTTGGCTTGCCCTTGCGATCGGCGCTGCCGTCAATTCCGCCTTCGGCCAGGAGTGCACAGAACAGGTCGGCGTCAGGCGACGCACAATTCTCGATCGTGGTCGACACGGCCTGTGCCCATGCTTTGAAGGCCCCGGGGAGCGGCTTGGCGTCGGTGGTCGTCGCGCCGGGTGGCCCGAAGAAGGACACGCTCGATTGCCAGAGCTTGCGGTCACGGTCGAGTAACTGGACGAGATCGTTCACGTCGTTGGCGCCGTTCACGACGGCCGCGGGGACCAGATCGTCAGTCCAGTGCAAGGTGGCCGAGCGGCCAACCCGGTGGAGGACATCGAGCACACCGAGCGCCGCCAGGTACCCGAGGGGGTTCGTCCCATGGAGCGCAGACAACTCGATCTCCGGAATCATGCTGTCACCTCGACTTCGGAGGCGAACTTGTTCTCCTGCTCGGCCGCGCTCGCCCGATGGTCGGCGAGGCGCAGGATGGCTTCGAGCCAGGCGAGGCCGTACCAGCCATAGCGGCGCACGAGCCGCCAGAATCGCTCGGGGATGCCCGAGTCCAGGCGAGCGAGCCCGTGATCTGTAGTCGTCTCGAGGCGGTCGTCGCCGCACCGCACAGCCGCCGATAGCGGTGCGCGATCAATGCTGACGGGGACAAACGGGCGCGCCCATCCATGGTGACTCGCGACGAGGTGGAGCACGAGCTCCCAGTCGTGAGCTCGTGCTCGAAGCCGGTCATGGGTTTCAATCAGTGCGACGCTGAGCAATTCATGGCGTGCCCCGCGTGGGTATCGCGACGCGCGCCATGCGCGGTTCCGGGCGCGGCGATCGGTGCTCGACGTCGCGGACTTCGCGAGGAGGGGTGAATCCGCGGGCGCTAGCTCGCCGCCGCGCAAGAGCTGCTGAAACCGCGGGTCAGCTTTGCCGAGGTCGTGGAGGTGCCCAGCGAGCGCCACGTCCTCGACCATGGCAGACCCCAGTCCACAGTTCTCAGCCAGCGTTCGCGCCCACTTCTCCACGTCGGAGAGGTGCTGCTGGAGGGAGACTTCAGTGCCGATGAACGAACTGGTCGTCGGTTCGGAGTCAACCGAGTCGGCAGTGTCGTCGGCAACGCTTTCATGTGGCCCGACCGGAGCCCTCGACGACACGACGTACATCATGTCGTGGACGGCTCCGTCCCGTGCCGTCCAAGGAACGGCGAAGCGGTCGATGCGCCTGTCGCGATCGTCGCGAAGCGTCACGAGGACGCGTCGACAAACTCCGAGTTGCGCTCCATCGCCGTCAGTTTCATCGACCCAGGCTTGCGCACGAAGAAGCCAGGCCTCGATCGCCAGTGCGTCGGTCTCCTCGTCGATATCGTCCGATGCATTTGGGATCGGGACGTCGGGTATGCCTTCCGGAAGAGCGAATGGCATGAGCCGTAGCACTCCACGACGACGCTGTGTGGCTTGGGATCGGGTCGCGAGATCCGGCACCCGGTGGGCGGCCGTAGGGTCCCATGAGCCGTCGCGCACACCGCCGTACGAAGCGGGCACGATCAAGGTGTCGCCCGGTCTGACGTCACGTGCAACTGTTGCCCACTCGCTATCGTCTCCGCGCCAGCGAAGCGCAGGCAAGATGGGAGCGCCTGGATCGAGGCGCTCGTTGTCGCTGACATCGGCTCCGATGACGACATCGGCGACGGGATCGAAGGGTGCGCCGTCGTCCCGATCGGGGTGTTGGTTCCTCGCGAGCCACTGCTGCACCGCGCGTAGTGGGACACTCATCGCCTCACCACTTGAGGGTGGACAGATCGCAATCAGGTCGACGACGGCGTTACGCACCGCCTCATCCTCAAGGCCGGCGCCGATGTCGCCTCTCCACACGACCGTTACATCCCTGCTGCTGGTGCCGATGCCGTGCAGCCAATGCATGGGGTCCGGGTCTGCAACGGGGGGCCGCGAGGTCTGCACCCAACGGTCGAGGTGGCTCGGGTGCAGCTCCGGGACTGGCCGCACCGGGCTCGCCAGCGGCTGGGTATCCGTGCCGTCGATCAGTTGCGCGAGCGTCGCGTTGCCGAAGTCGAGGCGATCGTCGCCCAGGCTCTCCAGCCACCGCCAGGTGTCACGCAGCGCGGTGCCGTACACAGGATCGGGGTCAGCTCCTTCGGCAGTGTCGACAGTCGTAGCGAGTACCGCCGATTGGTAGATGTCATGACGCGCGGACAGCACGCCGTCACGATCGATGCGGCCAAATCGCTGCCTCAGTGCGTCGAGCGCAGCGCACTCGGTCACGAGAGCATCGAGATCGAGGTCCGCGCCCGCTTCGATGGCCTGGGTGGCGACCACGACGAGCGACTCCGTGGGCTCGATGTGATCACGCCACCCGGTCGCGATTCGCGCACCGATATCAGCGAGAATGTCGTCACGATCGAATGGGCGCATCCGCCCGGTCAGCAACACTGAGCGTGCGCGACGACTGCCCTGCAGTTGAGTGTGGATGTCGGTCGCGGAGGCAACCCGGTTGACGACGACCCCGATCGTGCGGGCGCCATCTTCCAACAGACGAGCCGCCTCTTCGATACAGGCCGCTGCCAGCGCAGAGCGGTGCTTCGCGCTGTTCTTCCCCGGCGCCTTGACGGCGCGCGTCCGAGCTGGCTTCGATGCCGCGATGCGACGAGCGAGGACCGGCGAGATGCGCGCATCGAGGTCGGCATCATCCAGCGCGAAGGCGCTCCGCGGCCGTTCGGTTTCTGTCGGTGTCGCTGACAGTTCGACGACCTGCCAGCGGCGAGGAAGGCCGAGCATCGAAGGTGGCTGGTAGCGCTGGTCGATTGAGCGAAGCGTGTTCGCGAAGGGTTGCGCCAGATGCACTTCGTCAAGGAGGAACAAGGCGTCGCTTCCGAGCAGGCCGGCATGGATCGGCCGCATACCGCGGCTCACGCCATATCCGCGAAACAGAAGTCGCGATCCGACCTGGTCAACCGTTGAGACGATCACTGTCGGGGTGTCGGGCCGTGTGGCCCAGGTCTCGTCACGGACGATGCCGCCGCGGAGCTCGGCGTGGTGCAGCGGCGCTCCCTGATCACCGATGGGAGACGGTGCGAGTTTGAGGAGGCGATTCGCTATGGCTCGCACCGCCGGATCGGTCGATGTGGCAAGGGCGTGAGAGAGCTGTCGAGCGTGCTCGGCGGCCTGGTGCACGACGATGCGCCGATCAACTACGAACACGATTCGGCGGGGCTGCGATGCGATGTTGGGCAGCGCAAGCAGGAAGACGGCGATGTCGATCGCGGCTGTCTTGCCGGAGCCGGTCGGCAGATCGAGCAGACTCGGCCAGGCGCCTTGCTCCGCAACTTGTGCGAGAAGTCGCTGCTGCCATGGGAATGGGTCCGGTGCATGGGGCGACTCGCCCGGTGAGCGACCCGAGTAGACAGCACGGAAGAACGCTCCGAAGTCCGAAGGCTGCAACTCCGGTGCGGTCATCGGATGGGAAGGCAGAGGCCGTACCCGAGGTAGCGGCCGGCACCCAGCAACATCGGGCCGGCTACCGGTTCGGCGAAGGCGAGGCGCGCATGAACGCAGAGCCGCGCTTGGCCACTGGAGCCGGCTCGGTATGGCGGAAAGAACCGCCCGTGACCACCTTTCCCACCGACCGCGGGTACGGCGGTAAGCGGCCCCTCGAACGAAATGGTGACGTCATCCGGCTCCGGCAAGCCAACGAACGTGCACGCCCGGGCGATTGTGGTCGTAGCTATCGCTTCGGCCTTGCCGCGTTGCGCGGCTGTCCCCCGACGAAGAGGGCCAGGGAAGCGATCGAGTGCAATCGGCGTGACCGTCGTCCAGCGCGACGAGGGGCGGCACCAATGCCCTCGACGCAGTGTCGCCCATGGGTCGATCGTACGGCTTTCATCTTCGAGCCACGAACCATGTCGATCGCTCGGATCTGCAGGATCGATGCGCGGCGGGTCGAGATGGAAGTTGAGGCTTCCAGTCCCAGCCGTGGCCATTCGGATCGCGAGCCCATTCGCCGCGCGCCAGCGCTGCACAGCCTCGAGCACGGCCGCCCGATCGCGGTCGCCAATCGCGGTGGGAAGGATCAGTGCAACTCCGTGGATTGCTCCGTCGCTGTGGCGATGTGAGACATTTGGCAACGGGACGACGGCGAGGTGCGGCCCGTCGGATGGCTCGGTGCGTTGGTCAGGCTCATCCGGATTTGCGCGTGGACGGTGCCCGGTGAGGGCCTCCGGTGGTAGCTGCTCGGCATGGTCGAGCAATGCGCCGCGCACTGCCCGGGCGAGGTCAAGGGACCGCGTGACGCCGAGCGTGCGTGGTGCAGGCGTGGCCCCCGATCGGCGACGGGGCATGGCCAACACGAGCCAGTCACCGCCCAATACGGGCCCCGGAGCCATCCGGCGTTTGGCCGGAGGGGCGCCATACAGTGCGGTGCTCGCCGGCAGCAGTCGCTGCTCATGGCCCTGGTGAACGGTGAATGCCTGTTCCAGCCGATCCAGCATTCCTTGCCGCGGAACCCGCAGCACCACACCGTAGTCCACGTCCGGTACGAGAGTTGGAGCTGGCGCGCCATCGTCGAGCCCGCACGAAACCAGCGTTGACGAATGGCCAAGTCGACCGAGTCGGGCGAGCAGCGCGTCAAGAGCACGAAGATGCGCGTCGAGCGGCTCAGCGTCCGGCCAGGTGAACCAGACCGTCATCGATTCCGGTACGACGGCCGGATTCGTTCGCGGCTGCTTGACGCGATTCTCGGGCAGCGTCTTGAGGACCTTGGCGACAACCGCGGGTGACTCCGAACCGGTCGGCGCGCCTGCGCGTGCCGCTGCTCCCGCTGATTTTGTTCGCGCTCGCTCGACGGCAGTAGTGGCATTGGCTACCAAGTTCGCATCCGCTGTGGCCTGGGCTGCCTTGAGTTCGTTCATGGCCTCGGTGACTGCCTCGTAGTGCGGCGAGACATCCCGTGCCAACGCCGTCGGGTCGTTGACGGGTACGAAGGCCGTGAACCCCTGTCGAACGGTCACCGCGTGCTCGTGGCTGCACGTGAGCTGCGGTGGGCCGAGGCCCTCGAGCCATTCGAGCGCGGCGCGCTCCTCGGTGTCCGGCTCATCGGAGTCGGCCCATGTCGCGACCATTGCCGAGAAGAGGCGAGCGGGATGGGGCGGCCACTCGGGCTCGGAGCGGTCATTGAACGCACTCGCAGTGAAGCGACCCGTCAGGAGCTCGACCGCGATGCTCAGAGTCACGACTCGTCGTCGCTTCCCGTGGCCACGATGTCTTGGCTCCTCCGGACCAGCTCGACCAGGCGGTCCGAGGGGCGAAGCAGCAGCTCGCTGTCGCGCCAGCCGAGCCCAGCTGACACCGCCTTGTTTGCTGCTTCGTTGACGAGTGCAAGCGCGTTTTCGCTGTCGAGTTGAATCAAGTCGACTGCTCCGCTACGGCTGACAAGTTCGAAGTCGAGCGGCCCATTTGCGACGAGCACGCACCGGCTGCGCAGGTCGAAGCCTTCCTCATAGCTGAGAACGACACTGGCG
>JBOGFL010000351.1:0-1839 GCA_050743285.1 Acidimicrobiia bacterium | reverse complement strand
TGGAACCAGCCTCCCAGCCCGCCCCAAGCACGCCCCACCCGCGCCGGGACCCCGACTTTTTCTGCGGGAGGCAGGTTCAAGAGCGGCGGCCGGCCCAGCTGGCCGTCGCTTTTCGTTGTTCGTTCTCTAGGGCCCGAGCCGCAACACGAACTGTGCGACCGCGGCACCGAGGATGAACAGCAACAGCAGTGCGATCACGATCGTCGTGCCCGGGCGCATGACGAATCAACGATAGGGCGCGTGCGCCGAGTTACCCGGGCGGGACGATCGTCACCGCGGAGCCGGCGCGAAGGCCCAGCGCGTCGGCCGCCGACTCCCGGTCGAGCGCAAGGGACGCGAGCCCGTACGAGTCGACGATGACGACGAGCTCCGACGGACGCGCGTCGGCGTACGTATGAACCCATCGCGCCGCGCGCGTCGAGTCGCCCGCGCGCACCACAAGCGTGCTCCCAGGACCGGCGCCGGCCGCGGCCAACTCCTGCGGGTCGATGTTCAGCTGGCAGTTGCCGAACCGGTCGACCCACCACACCTCGCCCGCGATCGCGTCACCCTCCGCGCTCGGCAGCGGGACGAGGCCGGGCACGAGGCTGGCCGGGTCCACCAGCTCGCCGAGCGCGGCCAGCGGCTCGCCGGTCGCGAGGTAGCCGGCGGCGGGGGCCAGCACGTCCCGGCCCGCGAAGGTCGGCCCCGGCGCCGGGAGCTGGTACTCGGAGTTGGTGAGCGACACCACCCGGATCGCGCCGCCGAGCATCGCGACGGCCGGCGCCAGCAGGCCGTTGTCGGGACCGAGGAAGACGGCCCGCCCGACGTCGGCCGCGACCAGGCGCCGGTCGGTGCCCACCCCGGGGTCGACGACCGCGAGAACGATGGCACCCTCGGGTTGGTATTGCGACGTTCTGACCAGCGCGAGCGCGCCCGCCCGCACGTCATGCGGCGGGATTTCGTGGGTGAGGTCGACGATCTGCGCGCCGGGCGCGATGCCGAGTATCACCGCCTTGCACACGCCGACGAACTCGTCGGCGGTGCCGTAGTCGGAGAGGAACGAGATGAAGGGCAGCGGTGCCGGATTCGGAACGGTGACTACCCCGTCTGGTTGTAACGCGCACCGAGATACGCGTCGACGTCTTCGTCGCGCACCCGAAACGACCGTCCGACCCGTACGGCCGGCAGCTCACCTGACTTGATCAGCCGGTACACGGTCATCGTCGAAACCCGCATCAACTCGGCGACCTCCTGAACGGTCAGGAAGCGCGCCGTCGCGAAGGACTCCGCCACAGTGCCTTACCCCCTACTCCTACCGCCGCCACCCTACGCCGCGTTGCTCGTGTTGTCCAGTGTTGCTCAGGTGGACTCGCGCCGCCCAAGGTCACGGGACCGCTGGGTGGCCGCCTCCACCGCCTCGAGGAGGGCGGCGCGCACGCCGTGGGCCTCGAGCCGGGCGAGTCCGGCCGCGGTGGTACCTCCCGGCGACGTCACCGCCGCCCGCAGCGCCTCGGGGCCCTCGCTGCCGTCCACGAGCAGGCTGGCGGCGCCGAGCAACGTCTGGTGCACGAGCGCGACCGCAGTCTCCCGGGGCAAGCCGACGAGCACGCCCGCTTCGACGAGGGCCTCGGCGACGAGGAAGACGTAGGCCGGGCCGGAGCCCGAGAGCCCGGTCACCGCGTCGAGCAGCGCCTCGTCGACCCTGACGACGATGCCGACCGAACCGAGGATGCGTTCGGCGACCGCCAGGTCGGCGTCGCCGGCGTGGCGGCCCGGCGCGATGGCCGCCGCGCCCTGCCGAACCAGCGCCGCGGTGTTCGGCATCGCCCGCACCACCGGGCGGCCCGGGGCGGCCGC
>JBOGFL010000350.1:0-3910 GCA_050743285.1 Acidimicrobiia bacterium | reverse complement strand
AGCGATCGCCTTCGCACCGCCGTCCGGGTCGGGGTCGTTGGCGAGCACGTCGACCGCCGTCGCTGCCGCGTCCTCGAGCACCGTCGCCGAGTCGCCCACCGCCGCCGGCGGATCGTCGACACACGTGACGTCCACGGTCACGTGACCGGTGTCGGTACCGCCCTGCCCGTCGGAGACGGTGTAGTCGAAGCCCCCCGCCCCTGTGCCACACAAGTTCAGGGCCGGAACGAAGTGGATCTCGCCGCCGCCGATCGAGACGGAGCCACCGCTCGCATTGCTGGCGGCCGTGACGGTGAGCGGGTCGCCGTCCGGGTCGGTGTCGTTCTCGGCCGGGCTACCCGGCGCCGAGACGGGCAGGTCGAGCTGTGTGTCCTCATCCGTGGAGAAGGTGTCGTCGACCGCGACCGGAGTCGCGTTCTCGGCGACGTCGGTAACCGAGATCGTGAACTGCTCCTCGTAGCTCGCGCCGGCGTTGTCGGTGACCCGGATCCGAACGGAGAAGCTGCTCTTCGTCTCGTAGTCGAAGACGGCATTCGTCCTTAGCGCCGAGCCGGCGACGGTGAACGACGCGTTGTCGGCGTCCCCCGCGCCGCCCACGAGGCTGTAGGCGTGCGTATCGCCCGCGTCCGGGTCGGTCGCCGAAAGCGTGCCAACCGTCGTGAAGACCGGCTCGTTCTCGGCGACGCTTGCATCGTTGAGCGTGAGGTCGGTCGGTGCGTGGTTCTGGGCCACGTTCTCGCAGCCAGCCGCGACCTGGTCGCCGGTGTCGGCGAGCACCCGATCGGAACCGCTGCCGCAGAAGAGGCGGTCGACGAAGGAAGCGGCGTCGCGACCGTCGAGCGTGTCGCCGCCCGAGCCGCCGTAGAGTCGGTCGTCGCCGGCACCGCCGCGCAAACGATCGACGCCCTTGTAGCCGCGCAGAAGGTCGCTGCCGGTGCCGCCACGAAGGGTGTCAGTTCCTGCACCGGCGCGCAGGCGATCGTTGTCGCCGCCGCCACGCAGAAGGTCGCTGCCGAGGCCGCCACGAAGGGTGTCAGTGCCTGCACCGCCGCGCAGGCGATCGTTGCCGCCGCCGCCCTTCAGAAGATCGTCACCATCGCCGCCACGCAACACGTCGTTGCCGCCGAAGCTGCAGACGACATCGTCATCAGACGTACCCACCAGCACGTCGGCCGCCGACGTGCCAGTGATCGTGCAGCCGTCATTCGCGGCCGCGAACGCGCCTGCTGCTGCGGCGAACAGCTGCCCGGCGACGACGAGGGCGCAGACGAGCGCCCCTGCCAAAGCGCCGTACGACCATGCTCCCAGGCTCGTGCTTGTGCTTGTGCTTGTGGGCCCCGTCAGATCTCCCTGCTTCGCTCACCGAGCGAGTACGGAGCGTTGCTCCCGGCGGGCCGCAGACGCCCACCCGCACGAGCGTACAGTCTGCTACACGAGCAGCTGGATTACAACAAGTCCTTGGTTACCTCCTACCCTGACGCCGAAACTGTCGGGCGGAACCGAACCGGAGCTGCCGCGCCTTGTAGCGGACTACCAGAGCGATATGCTCGGACGAGCACCAACGAGCAGATCACCCACTCCGTTGCCTCGCTGTCGAGCAACGCTCCACGAGTGTTCCAGCATGATCGGGGGTTCGAATCCCTCCCCCTCCGCCTTTCTCACAACCCCTCTCGGCTTACGCGACCCAGCCGGGCGAACGTTCGACGTCGGCGTCGTGCCGGAACTCTGTGCACTCGAGACGCACACCGTGAACGAGGCCGTTCCCAACGAAACCGGACACCCTGCCCCGGCCCTGTCCGAGAGGGGGAGGCCGGTCGGGCGCGCTCAGCGCCGCGATCGCCGCTGGAACGTCGTCCACACCGAAGCAGACGTGGTGCAGGCCTTCGCCATGGATCTGCAGCTGACGCGCAAGGTCTGAGCTCCCGTCGAGCGGCTCGACGAGCTGGACATAGGCGTTCCCGACGTCGAGGTAGGTGAGCCTTACAGGAGGGTCGGCGAGCATTTCCTCGTACACGACCGAGAGGCCGAGCCGCCCCGAGAAGGCAAGGATCGCTTGGTCCGTATCCCGGACGAGGATCGCGACGTGGTCGAGTCGCCTCAGCCGCGTCACGTCAGCGGTCTCCGTTGCCTGGCGATGGCGAGAGCACACGTCTGATGGTATGCAGTATGACAGTTAGCACGCACGTCCCCTCAGGATCGATTTGAACCGGCCAGTCTCGGCAGCGACTGCGGACGCGATCGCATCGCGCTCGATGCTCGACCCGGCGACGAACCCGGACACCTCCGGCACGGCTTGGAGGAGCACGGCCAAGTCTCGGGCGGTGCGAACCGATCCGCCGTGGACGAGGACCGACGGTCGATCTGCGAACGAACCGTCGATCGCAGCGACGACCATCTGGGTTCGGACGATCGCCTCGTCCAGCGTCGAGAGCGCGGATGTGTCGCCTCGCCCGCCCGTGACACCGAGGTGCACGCACGCCATGGTCGGGCGCGCCCGGGCCATCGCCTGTGCGGTTGGCTCGTCGAAGACGAAGGGGCAAGCAAGCAGTCCTGCTCGCCGCGCAGCGTCCATCAGCTCCACCTCCGCCTCGAAGCCAAAGCCCGTCTCCTCTAGGTGCGAGCGAAAGACGCCGTCCACGAGCCCGATCGACGGAAAGTTCTGGACACCGGCCGCTCCGCTACGCGCCAGCTCGTGGACGAGCGCATCCGGGGTGGTGCGCGGATCGGTAGCGCACACGGCGGCGAGCACGGGGACGCCGCTGACCGCTGCGACGATCTCGCGAACGAGCTCGAACACGACCTCGTTCGCGCGCTCGAAGGGAAGCATCGCGGCGAGCGATCCGAGCCCTCGCATGCGAGCCCGACCGGAGGAGTACGCGGCGACGAAGTCGGCGCCGCCCGCCTCCGCCGCCTGGGCGACGAGCCCGCAACCGGTACTCACCACGAGGAGAGGGCTCCGGGAGCTCATCCGCGGAGAATATCGTATGGTATGCAGTATGATGAAGTGGCAGGAAGATGTGGTAGAGCTCGAGGTGGAGACCGCCCGGGCCTACCTCGTCGAGCAGGGTCTCGTCGACGCGGGACGACACGGCGGTCGAGGCGCTCGGTGGTGGCGTCCCTCGGCAGCTAGCCGTCGCCCGTCCGATCCCGTTTCCGGGGCCGTTGACGAGCGCCCGCCTTTCCGGGCAGAAGACGCAGGGGAGACAAGCTTGCCCTCCTTCCTATGCCCTGTCGGCCGTGAACTCGTAGCCAGGATTCGGAATGTCGCAGACAACCCTGCGGAACGGTTCGTCGCTCAGCACCTTGCACTTGAACTTGCACCCGCGCGGGACGAGGAACACGCACGGCGCCTCCGCGATGAATCGATGCTCCTCTTCGAGGCCGGGCGGCTGGTAGTACCTGATCTCGGCGCGACCCTGGAGGGCGATATGGATCCCGTCGATCCATACCCACCATTCGATCTCCTGGTCCTTGAACCAGTCCTCGAACACAATCTGCGCCGCCGGCTCGTTTATCACGGTCTTGATTCGAAAAGTCGAGGGCTCGCAGAATGGGTACGGCTCGATTGGCGCGCTCTCGAGATCGCTTGGATCGATCTTGTAGTAGCCGAACTTCGAGTAGACGAGAGGTCGCATCCCGGCTCTCCTTCCGTTCGTTACAACTCTGGGTTTCCGGTGTGCTCGGGCTCGGCCATTCAGGCATGGCTGGGCCGTCACGCTGCATGCGCCGCCAATCGCGCAGCCCGGCCGGCGACGCGGTCGGCGTCCCGCCTGACGCCAGGAGCGCTGAAGCGTTCGCTGTAGTCGATCCCATCGCGGCGCTCGGCGAAGCGCCCCCACCCGAGCTGCGTGCGCGCGGTCCCGACGAGTAGCGGCCGCGGATCGCGAGCTCGGCTCGGTCCGCGTCCGTC
>JBOGFL010000349.1:0-2008 GCA_050743285.1 Acidimicrobiia bacterium | reverse complement strand
CGATATGCCTGTGCGTGTTGCACACGTCGTGGCCTTGCTAGCGCTGCTGCCGGCCAGCGCGATCGTCGACCGCCTCGTGCTGCGGCGCTGGTCCGCGCGCGGCGCGGCCGTCGTGGTGGCACGGCCGTGATGTGGGCGCTGGTGGCGACCTTCGACGTCTCGTAGCCCGGGCGGAGCGGCGCTCACCCTCGCCCGCTTCGTGCCTCGCCCTGGATGCGACGGCAATCGTCGTGGTTTCTACCGGCGGGCGCGTCGTTCCTCGCGCTGCCGGGCGAGCTGCTCGACAGCGCTCGGCAATGTCGTGTCGAAGTCGATCAGCTTCGCCCACGTGGGCGTCACGACGATCCGAACCATGCCGTCGTAGAGGGAGCGAACGTCCGCTTCCCACTTCACACGTTGCTCCGGCGTCATCTCATAGGTGCCGTTCATCTGCAGGAACTCGTCCGGGATGCCGTCGACGACATCGAGCTCGGCGCGTCCACGGAGGAGCAGGATCTTCGGCGGGTGCACCTCTGTGTCGATCGTCAGCGCGACCTGTGGGTTCTGTCTGAGTGCCGGCAGCTTCGGCGCGTTCTTCGCCGTGCACATGACAAGCTCGGAGCCGTTCCGCGTGAACCCGATGGGAACGACCCGCGGTGCGCCGTCCTTAGCGATGTAGGCCAGGCGCGTCACGTCGCGAGCCAGGAGATCCTGGCTCATCGAACGGCCGAGGACTTCGGTGATCTCGTTCGGCTGCATCTCAGTCAACTCCCACGCGGTGAGGTGCCGCATCGCGTGTCCCACGGTCGCGCCGACCCGACCAACGACAACTTCGCGTCCGACGCCACGATGCCCATCGGCGGCTCCATTGTCAGCTCGTCATGGCTCGCAGTTGCTTCCTCCCGATTCGCCGCGTCGGGGCCGGCCGACGCGTTGGTGACGAAGTCGACACCGGCACGGCATCCTCGATCCAGCGCGCGGCCAGCCGGGCTCATCGGGGATCGTCGCCCGTTGCGAGTTCGACGTCGTAGGTCAGGTGGGTGGCCTGCAGGCTGTTGCGCGCTTCGCGGGGCATCAGGTCGACGTCCTCACGCACACCGTCGAACAACCGGGTGCCGGCGCCCATGACCACTGGCACGAGGTGGAGGTGGACCTCGTCGAGCAGCCCGGCATTGAGGAACTGGCGGGCAACGTTCGCACCGCCGTTGACGAGCACGTCCTGTACGCCGGCGGCCTCCTGCGCCCGATGCAACGCGGCTTGGATCCCGTCGGTGACGAAGGTGTAGGAAGTGCCGCCCTGCTTGACGATCGTCTCGGCAGGCCGATGCGTGACCACGAAGCACGGCGCGTGGAACGTCGGCTCCTCCCCCCACGGCCCGATGCCCAGATCGGCCATGCGCCGACCCAGGATCACTGCCCCGATGCTGCTGAAGTGGTTCGTTTCGAAGGTCTTGTACTCGGCCGGTGACTTCCCGGCGAACATCCAGTCGTGCAGGCGCTCGCCTCCACGCCCCATGGGCGACTCGGGGCTGACGTCGGGACCGGCGGCATAGCCGTCGAGCGACAGGCTGATCTCCATCAGGACCTTTGGCCTCGTTGCCCTCTCGTTCACTCGCGCGGGGCCCGAAGTCGTCGCCTTCCTGCTGTTGATAGCCCGCACCGATCCCGAACCAGGCCCGACCACCCGACAACACGTCCAACGTCGTGACTGCCTTGACCACCAGCGCCGGAGGTCGGATCGTGGCCGCCGCCACCAGCACCCCCAGCCGGACACGGTCCGTCTGTGCGGCGAGGTAGCCGAGCGTCGTAAACGCTTCGAGCATCGGCTCGTGACGATCGGTACCCGGCTCGACCCCCTGCACGAGATGATCCGAGACGAACACGCTGTCCACACCGCGCCCGTCGCAAAGCTGGACCACCTCCACCAATTCGGCCGGAATCCGCCCGTCGGCAGGGCCAGGCGAAGTTCGTCCCCGCGACACTCGTCTGCACGATCACGCCCCCAATCTACGACCAGTTGGGCGTGAAC
>JBOGFL010000348.1:0-3070 GCA_050743285.1 Acidimicrobiia bacterium | reverse complement strand
GTCCTGGGAGGGGCGCTCGACGTGAACGCGGCGGACAAGGCGGCGCGGTTCGTGTGGCTTTGTGACGCGTTCAACATCCCACTCGTGTTTCTGCACGACGTGCCCGGGTTCATCGTCGGATCCGCGGTCGAGAAACAGGGGATCATCCGGCACGGCGCCAAGATGCTGTTCGCAGTGTCGGAAGCGACGGTGCCGAAGATCAGCGTCGTGCTGCGCAAGAGCTATGGCGCCGGCTACTTCGTGATGAACGGCTACGCCTACGAGGCCGACTACATCGTCGGCTGGCCCACCGCCGAGATCGCGGTCATGGGTCCCGACGGAATGGTCAACATCATCCACCGCAAGACACTCGACGCCGTGCCCGAGGAAGAACGGGCCCAAAAGCGCCTCGAGCTCGCTGAAGAGGCGCGCGAGAACATCGACCCTTACGTCGCGGCCGGTCACGCCAAGATCGATGACGTGATCGACCCCGCCGACACCCGCGCCGCGATCTGGAACGGGCTGCGAATCCACGCCGGCAAGGAGATCACCCGCCCCTGGCGCAAGCACGGCGTACTTCCGGTGTGACCCGAACTTCGGGTCGGAAGCCGGGCAACGCAACGGGTTTCAGTAGGGTTGGCGGGCATGGCGACCGGACGGCGCTGCCGTCAACCGGCGATCTCGGCGGCCGCGCCGGAGAGAACACGAGCGTCGATTTCGTCCGTGCAACCGTGAACATCGTTTGACCATGCACGAGATCCGGGCCGAGATCACCGCCAACGTCTGGCAAGTTCCCGTCGACGAGGGCCAGATGGTGGCGGAGGGTGACGAGATCGTGATCCTCGAGTCCATGAAGATGGAGATCCCGGTGGTCACCGAGGTTCCGGGTGTCGTCCGCGAGCTTCACGTGCAACCCGAGGACGTCGTCCAGGAAGGCGACCTCATCGCCCTCATCGACGAGTCCTAGTGGCGCACGGGATGTCGGGGCGGGGAACTCGTTTGGTCCTGGTGGGCGGACGAGGGCGCCGCGCATGCGAAGGTGAACGTCTTCTGACCCACCTCCTGTGATCTGCTGGGAGCGGCGCGGGAGAATCGGCGTCGCCACCATCGACCGGCCGGAGCGCCGCAACGCCCTCGATGGCGAGCACTGCGACGAGCTGCGTGCCCGGTTCGAGGCGGAGCGCGAGGTGCGCGCAGTTGTCCTCACCGGAAGCGGTTCGGCGTTCTGCGCCGGGGCCGATCTCGGGTCGCGCTTCGGCGAGTCGGCTGAGGACACGTTCCGTCGCGCGTTCGACCGGATGCTCGACGAGGTGGTTGACCATCCCGCACCGGTCATTGCCGCCGTGCACGGGCCCGCCATCGGCGCGGGCTGTCAGCTGGCGGTTGCGTGCGACCTGCGGGTGGTTGGGCCCGACGCGAGATTCGGGATCCCGGCGGCCAGGCTCGGCGTCTTCCCCAGCCCGCCGAACATGGCCCGGCTGGCGGGCCTCGTGGGCCCGGGCCCCGCTCGCGACCTCATGATGACCGCTCGTATCTTCGACGCCGACGAAGCCGCTGCGGTCGGGCTCGTGACGCGAGCAGCGGCCGATCCGGTGGCGGCGTCGGTCGAGTTGGCCGAGCAGATCGCCGCGTTGGCGCCGCTGACCGTCTCGGGCGCGAAACGCGCCCTCAACCTGCTGTCGCCGGTCAACGATCTCCCCGAACCGGTGGCCGCCGAACTGACCGACCTGGAGAAGCGTGCGATGACGAGTGACGACGTGCGCGAGGGAATGGCGGCGTTCGGCGAGAAGCGGTCGCCGCGCTTCAACGGAACCTAGGTGAGTTCAGCGCAACCGGACTCGTGGCCGTTGTCGGCCCTAGTAGTTCGAGGGCAGCATGCGCTCGAGGTACACGTAGAACACGAACAGCACGACCAGGAAGGGCAACAGCCCTGCGATCCATGCCGGCCAACGCGAGTACCGATGGAACGCCAACCACCACACCCCGCCGACGATCGCAGTGAGCAGCCCCCACAGCACCACCGGCACCCTTGACTCCCTCGAACCCGACAGGCCGAGGTCGGTGGCCTCGCCCGAGCCCTCTGCGGGCGGCAACGGTTGCTCGTCGTCCTTCAACTTCAGCTCGGCCTTGACCACGAGACGCTGCGCGGCCGAGTACTTCGGGTTGCAGGTCGTGAGGGTGAGCGTTGCCGCGTTGGGCGTGGGATCGAGTACCTCCGTCTGAGACGGCGACACGACCTGCTGCTCCGTGACCTTGTACTTGAACTTGCCCTGAACGGTCTCGAGCTCGATCAGGTCACCGGCTTCGAGTTCGTCGAGGCGGTTGAACGGCGCGCCGTAGGTGGTGCGGTGTCCGGCGATGGCCGAGTTGCCGAGCTGTCCCGGGAGCGGTGTTCCCGGGTAGTGGCCGGGTCCCATCCGGAGGTCGGGCACGCTGGTGCCCTCGACGACGACCCGGTCGAGCCCGATCTTCGGGATGCGGATGATGCCGACCGGATCGCCTTCGGCGGGCGGAGGCGGCGAGATGGCCGTGGTCCCGGCCGCGGACGACGGGGGAGTGCCGGGCACCGTCGTCGTGGTCGCGCCGGGCGCGGTGGTGGTGGTCGAAGCCGCGGCTTCCAACTGCGCGTCGAACTCGTTGCGCAGGTCGTCTTGGGCCCGCGCCTCGTAGATGCCTGTTCCCCAGAGCTGGTAGCCGACGAAGAGGAGGATCAGGATCCCGACGGTGATGCAGGCCCGCCCAATCCCCCCGACAACGGCACGCATGCGCCAGGAGGCTACTGGCGCGCCGCAGGCGCGCCTCTTCACGAGGGTGGTGGGCGGGGTCGGGCGGGGGGTACTGGCGCGCCGCGGACGCGCCTCTTCACGAGGGTGGTGGGCGAGGCCGGTTCGCCCGATCGGCGAGACGCTTCGTACACTCGGGGCCGCCTACCCGTGAGGCGCGTGTTGCCCCTCGTCGTTCGACTCCGCTCCGCGGTCACCCTGCTCGGCCGCTTTCCCGCTCTCGCGGGGGTGGATCTCGACGTTGAGGCCGGTGAGATCGTGCTGCTCTCCGGCGCGAACGGCGCCGGCAAGACGACGCTCCTTCGCCT
>JBOGFL010000347.1:0-4531 GCA_050743285.1 Acidimicrobiia bacterium | reverse complement strand
CTATGGAACGGTCTCCGTCCGGCACCCTCGGTGTCGCTGCGATCAGAACGTCTGAGCGGCCGGCGCCGCGTCAACGGAGACGAGCCAATTCGCGCTCGAGGTGGCGCCGTTCGGCGGCGTTGCCGGTGAGGGCGATCGCCCGGCAGAGCGCTTCGGCGGCCTCGTCGTCACGTCCGGCCCGGTGGAACGCCTCGGCCCGCGTGGCGTGGAACAGGTGGTAGGTGGGCAGGTCGATCTCGTCGAGGGCGTCGAGTGCGGCCGCCGGGCCACGGTGCTCCATCACGGCGATCGCCCGGTTGAGCGCGACCACGGCGCTGGGGCGCAACCGCTGCAGGTGGTCGTAGAGAGCGACGATCTGGGCCCAGTCGGTGGCGGCCGGCGTCGTCGCATCGGCGTGGACGGCGGCGATGGCGGCCTGCAGCTGGTATGGCCCCGGCCGGTTGTGATCGAGACAGGCTCGTACGAGTTCGTGGCCTTCGGCGATGAGCTCGCGGTCCCAGCGTGACCGGTTCTGATCCGCGAGGCGTACGAGCTCGCCATCCTCGCCGAGGCGGGCCGGCGCTCGGGCCTCGGTCAGCACCATCAGCGCCAGGAGCCCGACCGCCTCGGGTTCGTCGGCCAATAGGTCGACGAGCGTGCGCCCGATGCGGATCGCCTCGGTGGTGAGCGCCGGGCGCAGCAGATCGTCTCCAGCGGTCGCGGTGTGGCCCTCGGTGAAGACGAGGTAGATCGTCGCGAGAACTGGGCCGAGCCGGGCGGAAAGCTCGTCGGGTGCGGGGATGCGGTATGCCATGTGCGTGTCGCGGATCTTGCGTTTGGCCCGGCTCAGGCGCTGGCCCAGCGTCGGCTCCGGCACCAGGAAGGCGCGGGCGATCTCGGCCGTGGTCAGCCCGCCCAGCAGTCGCAGCGTCAACGCGACCTGGGCGTCGGCACCGAGTGCGGGATGGCAGCACAGGAAGATCAGGCGGAGTTGGTCGTCCGGCACCGTGTAGATGTCGCCGAGGTCGGGCGGAGGATCGGGCGCGGGATCGTGCAGCGTCATCGCTTCCCGCTCGCGGGCGTCACGCGCCGACTCGCGGCGGTGACGATCGATCGCCCGGTTGCGCGCCGTGGTGGTGATCCAGCCGCCGGGGTTGGGCGGCACGCCGTCGACGGCCCACCGGTCGGCGGCGACGGCGAACGCATCGGCGACCGCGTCCTCGGCCCGGTCGATGTCGCCCAGGACCCGCACGAGCGTGGCCGTGCAGCGACCGACTTCTCGTCGGTAGATGGCGACGAAGTCGTGCGGGTCGAGGCTCACGCAGGCGGCGCGCCGAGGACGGGTCGGACCTCGACCGGCCACATGCAAGCCTCGGATCCCTTGCAGGCCCACTCGAGGGCCTCGTCGAGATCGGCGGCCTCGATCACGGTGAAGCCACCGATCTGCTCCTTTGCCTCCGCATACGGACCGTCGGTCATCGACACCTCGCCGTCGGCCGCACGCACGACCGTGGCCGACGAGGCATCGGTGAGGGCGCCAAAGAAGACCCACGCGCCGGCTGCCTTCAGTTCCTCCTGGTGGGCGGCGACGCGCGTCATGATCATCTCGGCGTGCTCGGCCGAGGGTCGTTCGGCGCCCTCCTCCTGGAAGACCGACAGCAGGTACTGCGGCATCAGAGGTCGAGGCCAAGGGCGGCGACCGGGGTGGTGACCGTCATCTGCGGCGGCCCCGCGACCAGCGGTCCGAACGCCGACATGGCCGCCTGCATCGTCTCGCTCTGGCCGTGGTTCTGCATCGACTCCTCGTCGGCCATCAAGGCGAAGAACCAGAAGGTGTTTTCCTCGCCGCGGTGGTACGAGTAGATCTCGACCCCGGGTTCGCCGCGGGCCGCCTCGACCATCGCGGCGAGTACCGCCTCCATCTCCTCGGCCTTGCCGTCCTGGCACGTGAACGTGCCCATCACCGAAACCTTGCTCATGGTCGTTCTCCTTTGCGACCGGGGCCGCATCAACGTGTCGACCTCGTGCCGACATCCCTGCTACGAACGGCCGTGCCGATTTCGACAGACGCCCCAGTGATTCTTCGCGCATTTAAGGATCTGACGATCGACATCCCCAAGCACCAGGTCCTGCAGGCGAGACCCTGTGGAACTGATCACCACCGAGTTCGATCTGCCCACCACGCGCGTGAGCGAACCGGGCCGAGTGTCCACCAGATCGCAGCCGTTGCCCACGCTCCCGAATCGGTGCGTCCGCGAATCAGACCCGACCTCGCCGTGGCGCGGTTCCGGATGCCGACGCGACGTCCTACAGCTGCCCAGATCCGGCAGTCTCGATAGGCAACGCGTGTCCCGGAACGCGCGACGATCCCGACGAGGTGACCGTGGCCGAAGTGCCGATCCGGGACGCTCGCCTCGACGCGCACGTCGGTCGGGCCCGCGAACTGCTTCGCTGTGAGCCGCCCAGGCGGGCGCGATGAACTCCGAGTGATCTCGGTTGGGCGGCACTTTTCGCCGAGCCGCGAGCGGGGTTGACCTCACCGCCATGGAACGTCGGGCAACGTGCAGTGCGCGACGCGGCCGTTCGCCCGGTCTTCGCGTAATGTATGAATGGCTTGAAGAGGCCAAAATGGAGTGGAGGTGGCGGGAGTCGAACCCGCGTCTTCCGGGACCTCGGTGGGGCTTCTCCGAGCGCAGCCGGCGATTTGGTCTCGGGCCGCCGCCGATCACCGGCGGCCTGCGGCGGCCCTAGCTCACCTCAGGTGTCCCATCCGGCCAGTGAGCGATTCCGGACGGTAAGCCGCTCTCGATGACGCCCGCATCCGACCGAGCGGCCGGGCCGGATCGGACGCACTACCTGATTGCTCAGGCAGCGAGTGCGAGGCTGTTGTCCTCGGCAGGTATTCAAGGTCCCGGCTCTTTTGCGACGATCCGGGGACGTCGGCTCGCTTCACCCACTTCGATTCCCAGAATCGAAGCCACGCACCCCCGTGCTTGTTGTCAATACGCCGGTTTCCCGTCGCGTTCCCATGGTACCCGGGCACAAACCGGCTCCCGCCGTCGTTCTGTACGTAGACAAGGAAAGGAACATCGATGCGTACGAGCATCCGTCTGGGCCGGTTCTTCGGCATTCCGGTCGGCCTCAGCTGGAGCGTTTTGCTGATCGCCGGCCTGCTCACCCTCAGCCTGGGGACGGCGCTGCTTCCCGACAGCGCCCCGGGAGCGTCGGATGCCGCCTACTTCTTCGCTGCCGCGGTCGCGGCTGTCCTGTTCTTCGGCTCGTTGCTCGCCCACGAGCTCGCCCACGCGGTCGTGGCGCGCCGCAACGGGGTCGAGGTCGAGGGCATCACCCTCTGGCTGCTGGGCGGGGTTGCCCGCCTCGGATCCGAAGCGCGATCGGCGGGGGCCGAATTGCGCATCGCGGCCGTCGGTCCGGGCATGAGCTTCGCACTCGCGGTGGGCTTCGGCGTAGCCGCGATCGCCGCTGACACGCTGCTGCTTCCCGCGCTCGCGGTCGCGGTGCTCGGATGGCTCGCGCTGATCAATGCCGCGCTCGCCGTGTTCAACCTGCTGCCGGCGGCTCCGCTCGACGGCGGTCGCATCCTGACCGGCGTGCTCTGGGCCGGCCACGGCGATCCCTACCGGGCCCGGGAGACCGCGGCCCGGGCGGGCCGGGTGGTGGGATTCGGGCTCATCGCCTTCGGCGTCCTCGGCCTCCTGACGCCGATCCCGTTCGGCGGTCCCTGGACCGCGCTCGTCGGCTGGTTCATCGTCACCACCGCGGCGGCCGAGGAGCGCCTCGCCCGCCGCCGGCGGGCGATCCGCACCGCCCTGCTTGTGCAACCGTCGTATGGCGACGGTTCGCGCCCAAACCAGGTCACTCGTCCCGGCGGTGGCGTCCCGCTTTGATGGCCCGTTCCGCTTCCCGCTTCGCTTCCCGCTCCGCAATGGCGGCCCGCTTGTCGTAGCGGCGTTTGCCGCGCGCGACGGCCAGCTCGACCTTGGCCCGACCGTCCTTGAAGTACACCTGGAGCGGCACGAGGGTCACGCCCCGCTGACCGGTCTCCCGGGCCAGCTCCTCGATCTCCCGTGCGTGCAGCAGCAGCTTCCGGCGCCGCGTGGGGTCGAGCTCGGCGCGCGAGAAGGCGTACGGGGAGACGTGCATCCCGTGGAGCCACACCTCTCCGTCCTCGACCCGGGCGTAGGCGTCCTGCAGGTTCCCGCGTCCCTCACGAATCGACTTCACCTCGGCGCCGGCCAGCACCACGCCGCACTCGTACTGCTCCAGGATCTCGTAGTCGTAGCGGGCCCGGCGGTTCCTGATGACCACCCGGTCGCCCTGCCGTGCCATGGTGAGCGACGGTACTCTCGGGTCTTCGCCGAGCGGCGACGCAATCAGGGGAGCGCGCATGAGCGTCTACACGACCGAGCCCGACGAGCGGCGGTGGGGCGTCGACAGCCCGTCGACGACGGTCTTCGACTGGCACTACGACGCGGGACGGGACAACCTCCTGCGCCTCTACGACAAGGGCACCCACAAGCAGTGGATCGGC
>JBOGFL010000346.1:0-4901 GCA_050743285.1 Acidimicrobiia bacterium | reverse complement strand
CGTTGTCGGTGGCGCGGCCGCCGAAGCGACGCAGGCCCTCGTCAACGTCGCCGCCATCCTCGGTGACTGCGGCGCCGGCCTCACCGACGTTGCCAAGGTTTCGGTGTTCGTCACCGACCTGGCCGGCTTCGCCGCCGTGAACGAGGCGTACGCCGAGGCGTTCGGCGAACACCGCCCGGCGCGCACGACGGTCCAGGTCGCCGCCCTGCCGGCGGGCGCCTCGGTCGAAGTCGAGGCCTGGGCGTACCGGCCGGGCTGGAGCAGCCCTTCCCCTCCCTGACCGCGCAAAGCGCGACAAGGCCGAGTTCGTCTTGAAGGGTCGTGACGGCCGAATCCGCAAGAAGAACAGCTACGGGAACGATCCGCGCGCCCGCCGCGGCTAACCGGCGGTGATCTCCATCCTCGCCAGCGAGGGGAAATCGACGAGGACCCGTCCCGGCATGCGCACCAGTCGCATAAGGACTGCTTCGCAGCCGGGACAGCGCATCACGGTGCCGGGCGCGTCAACGTAAACCAGGACCTCGGCCTTCACCGTGCGCGTCCCGCACGCGCCGCACGTGTCGAGGAACATCGTCGCGTCGCCGGCGACACCTCGGCCAGCTCGCCCGCCACAACGTTGCCGTCGAGTCGTTGGTCGTCCACGTCATCCTCCAGTCGGTCCAAAGCGCTCGGTCCTGATCCGACCCGCGTCGTGGCCCAGGTCGACGAGCAGCGCGCCCGCTGTCTCCACGAAGCCGGTAGGGCCACAGACGTACACCCGCGGACGTTCGTTCGGTGCCCAGCCCGCTTCGGCAAGCATCTCCCGGTCGATGCGGCGGGTGTGTCCCGCCCAGTCCGGTGGCGCGTCGCGCGTGAGCGCTATCTGCACCTCAGCGGCGTCGTCCTTCCCGATCTCGACGAGCTCGTCGGCGTACAGGAGGTCGCCGAGCGCGCGTGCCGACACCAGCGCCCGCACAAAGACCGGCGCGCATCGTGCCCGGCGATGGCGCAGCATCGACATCAGCGGGACCAGCCCGGATCCGCCTGCGACCAAGAAGAGGGGCCCGCCGTCGTCGACGGTCCATACGAAGTAGCCGCCGAGAGGCCCGCGGACCTCGAAGGCGTCTCCGGCGCGGGCTTCCTCGACGAGATACGACGACACTTCACCGTCGTCGACGAGCTCGACGGTCAGGTCGACCGTGGGCGACTCCGGCGCCGACGCGATCGAGTAGCTCCGCACCGCCTGGTAGCCGTCGTCGGCGGTGAGGCGGACGTCGACGTGCTGGCCGGGGCGGTGGGACGTCCAGTCGGGAACCAGCAGCGTCAGGGTGCGGGCCCGGGCGGTCTCGGCTTTCCCGGCGGCCACCGTGACGGGCCGCCACATCAGTCGCCCCAAAAGCGCTGCTCCTGCCACGGGTCCCCGTGGTTGTGGTAGCCCGCGCCCTCCCAGAACCCGGGCTCGTCCTCGAGCGTGAGCCGCAACGCCCGGATCCACTTGGCGCTTTTCCAGAGGTAGAGGTGCGGGACGAGCAGCCGGGCGGGCCCGCCGTGCGCGGCCGGCAGCGGCTCCCCGCCGTACGCGAACGCGATCCACGCCTTGCCGCCGGTGACGTCCTCGAGCGGGAGGTTGGTCGTGTACCCGCCGTGGCACTCGGCGACCACGAACTCGGCCGCGGTCTCGACGCCGGCGAGCAGCGTGTCGACCGACACTCCCTCCCAATCGGTGTCGAGTTTCGACCAGCGGGTGACGCAATGGATGTCGGTGTTGAACTCTTCGCTCGGCAGCGCCCGGAACCGCTCCCACGTGTAATGGCGGACCTGGTCGATCTGCCCGGTGACGTCGAGCGACCACTCGCCGACGCTGACGATCGGCGTAGGCCCGGCCGACAGCACCGGAAAGTCGTCGACGATGTACTGACCGGGCGGCACGCGTTCGCTCTGGCCGCGCCGCTTGCCGCGGAACCCCCGGGTGACCGGACTCACCCGGCGATCGTAGGCAGTTCGAGTGACGCTCAGTGGCTGCCGGGGAAGGGTTGATACGTCCCGAAGGCCCAGAGGTTGCCCTCGGGGTCGCGGACCGCGAATTCACGCGAGCCGTACTCCTGGTCGGTGAGGCCCATGACGACCTCGGCGCCCGCCTTCACCGCCCGGTCGTGGCGCGCGTCGGGATCGTCGATGGCGAGGTAGATGCAGCATCCGCCGATCTCCGAAGAGATGCCCCGCACACCTTCGACCGCGGTGCCGAGCATGATCAGCCCGTTCTCCCAGGCCAGCTGGGCGTGGACGATCGTGTCGTCAGGCCCCTCGACGACGAAGTCAGCCTTCAGGCCGAGCACGTCGGTGAGGTACTTGATCGCCGCGGGGGCGTCCTTGTACCGAAGGGTCGGGTAGATCGTCTGTCGTTTCGGGTCCATGGCGACAGGAAACCACGACCGGCCCGACGGCGTCTTGGACGAAAGTGACCTGCTTCTCTACCCGGCGATGCCGCCTGCGTCGGGGAGGCGGGCGGCGACGAGCTCGGACGGCGTGCAGCCGGCCAGTGCGTTGAACTCGCGGTCGAGATGGCTGTGGTCGGCGTAGCCGCAGGTCGCGGCGACCTCGGCGATGGTGCCGGCGCGCTCGAGCAGGTCGACGGCGTGGGTGAAACGCAATACCCGGCCGGTCGCCTTCGGGGTCAACCCGATGCGCTGGCGGAAGCGGCTGGCGAAGTGGCGCCGGCTCCACCCGATCTCGTCGGCAAGCAGGCCCACCGGCACCTGACCCTTGGCACCGTCGAGCTGACGCCACGCCCATGCCACCGCCGGCTCCGCCTCGGGACCGTCCGCGCCCCACGACCACAGGGTTCGGTCGAGGAGCGCGAAGCGCTCCGCCCAACTCGGCGCGGCCGCAAGCTGGTCGGTGAGCTCGACGACACGCCGCCCGCAGAGCACGTCGAGCTCCACGACCTGGTTGGCGATCTCGCACATCGGGACGCCGAGCAGGCGGTACGCACCGAGCGGAGTGAGGTCGAGCTGGATCCCGTGTTGGCGACCGGCTTGCCGCGTCACGGTGAAGCCGTCGTGCATCCCGGCCACGAACGACGTCACTGGCCCGTTCGAGCGCGGTCCGTTGTGCATCTCGACGATCTCGATCGGGTCGCCGAAGCTGAGGATGAGCACGACCCGGCCGATCGGCACCTCGCGCCGCTGCAGCGGTGCGGCGGTTCGCTCCTCGTAGCTCAGGTAGCTGCTCACGTGCGCGGCCAGCGGCGCCGGCGCGGGTCGGCGCACCATTTCCCACCACGACTGGTCCGAATCGTGCCGGGTGACCTTCACTCAGGTAAATCGTACGCGCCGCGACGATCCTCGAGACCCTCACCACCCCGCGATTCGCGCCCCTCGTCCTCCGGGTGCTGGCCAAGAAGGTGGCCGGCGTGCGCTAGCTCGAGCGCTGCTCGAGGACGCGCTCGCGTGTCGGCACGCGGAAAAGAATGTACAGCGTGCCGACGACGGCCAAGGCGGCGATGCCGAGGCGGATCGCCGGATGCTCGACGGTGAAGACGATGCTGATGGCCACGAAAACCCACATGACAAAGATGGCGAACGCCTTCGCCCGCCGCGACATCCCCAAGCCAGCCCGGTAGTCGCGCACCAGCGGGCCGACCTTCGGCAATTCGAGTACCCACTGCTCGAAGCGAGGGCTCGACTTGGCGAAGCACGACGCGGCCACGACGAAGAAGACGGTGGTCGGGAGGCCGGGCACGACGATGCCGATGAAGCCGATCGCGACTGCGACCCAGCCGATCGCGAACCACATCCACCGGATCGGGCGGGCCCGGACAGGAGGCGCGTCGGTGGCCGCGGTGGGCACCGAGCTCATCCCACCAGAGAACTGATGTCGATCGCGGCCTGCACGATGAGCAGCACGAACACGCTGCCCCCGAAGGCCAGGTAACCCCACCGCCAGCGGTGGTTGGCCGCGAACAGCCGCCGCACCGCCAGCACGATCGCGGTCATGGAGACGAGCCCGAGCGTGAGACCGAGCCACGGGCCGACGGCGCCTGACACGCCGAGGATCGGCCCGAGCAGCGGGATCACCACATATGTAAGGAGACAGCGCACCGCCGAGATCAGGATCGAACGGCTGAATGCGCTCTGCGCGCCGGTGATGCTGCCGGTGGCGGGATCGGGAATCCGCAGGAACCGGCGGACCCGCAGGTCGGCCTCCGAGAGCGCCACCGGCTCGGCGGTGGGAGTGGTGACGGCTTGGCTCATCACCGGGAACGCTACCCCTCGTCGATCACTCGTGGCGTAGCGCGGCGGCGATCTCCTCGTCGGCGGCCGGCGGCGGGGCGTGGGGCAACTCGATGACGACGCGCCCGATCCCAAAGTTCGAGGCGAACGGCGGTTCGTAGTCGTCGCTGACCGGGAAGCCCCGGTCGTGGCCGACGAGAAGCCCGGCGGCGCCGATCTGCCAGCGGAACGGGAGGTCCTGGCCGACGGTTCCCTGGGCGACCTCTGATCCGTCGACTGCGATTGTCACCGTCCCGCCGCCCTGCGGACCGCTCGGCGCGCGCCGGTACTCGATGGTCAACTCCTTCGCGCCCGCGACGAGCGTGTCGGGTGCCACGGTCCGGTACGGCGCGCCGAACAGGTTGAACGTGATCACCGGCCGGCCGTCCAGTAGGTAGACGGCCCACCCGTTGCTCCAGTCGCCCAGTGCGCACACGATGCCCTCGGCTCCGCCGTCGGGGATCGCGAGTTGGGCGCGGAGCCGGAATCCGCCGACGAGCATCGGCATGGCGTCCTCGGAGATCGGTCCGCCGCCTGGCCGCAGTTCCGCCCGCAGGCGCGGCCCGTAGGGCGGGGGCTCGAGCGCCCCCACCCGTTCGACGAGGCTGTCGTCGAGCGGGAGCACCTGGTTGTGCCCGGCCTCGGTCCACC